>JBDTJD010000200.1:0-9573 GCA_039935975.1 Caldimonas sp. | reverse complement strand
CGCAGCTGATCGCTCTCGCGCAGGCCCTGCATGCGGTGCGCGGCCACCGCGATCCGATCGCCGTGGCCGACGAGGTCCTGCTGACGTGGCCGTTCGATGTGACGGAATGGGGCGGTCTGCCCTGACGTGGAGGCCGGACCGCCGGCTCGGTGACCTGTCCCGTCATACAGCGCTGGATCGACGGACGACGACGTGAGCGGCTCGCTTCGGCGGTCGAGACCAGCGTCTATCCTTGGCCGCGACATGAAGCCGCACACTGCCGGAACCTTCGCCGTCGTCGCGCTCGCTGCGGCGGCCCTTTTCCTCCTGCACCGCCTGATCGCGCCGATCCTCTGGGCCAGCGTCATCGCCGTCGCGACCTGGCCGGTGCACGAGCGGCTGCGTCGGGTCGGCGGCGGCGGCGGCGGGTCGGGGACTGCGAGCGCGCTGATCCTCACCGGCGCCGTCGTCCTCTTTCTCGTCGTTCCGGTGACCTTCCTCGGGCTGCGCGCCTGGCGTGAGGCGCCGGAGCTCATCGCCCTCTGGACGACCAGCCGCCAGAGCGGCCTGCAGACGCCCGACTGGCTGGCCACCTTGCCGTGGGTCGGCCCGTGGGCGGCGCAGCAATGGCACCTCATCCTCGGCGAGCCCGGTGCCCTCGACAGCTATGGACGTTCGATACTCGGCGCTCTCGACTTCGCCCGGGGTCGCAGCCTCCTGGGCGAGATCGCCCGCCACGCGATGGCGTTTTTCTTCTGCCTTCTCGTCCTCTTCTTCCTGTACCTCGACGGCGACCTCGTCGCGCAGCAGATCGACACCGTCGTCGCGCGCCAGCTCGGGCCGGCGGGCCGACGCACGCTCGTCGTCGTCGTGCGCTCGGTGCGCGGCGCCGTCAACGGGCTCGTCCTGGTCGGTCTCGGCCTGGGCGTGCTGATGGCGGTCGCGTACGAGCTCGCCGGCGTACCGCACCCGGCGGCGCTCGGCCTCGCGACCGGGCTGCTCGGCACGGTGCCGTTCGGCGCCGCAATGGTGCTCGCGCCCGTCGCGCTCTACCTGTTCGCCGTCGGCAAGACGACCGCCGCGATGGTGCTGATCGCCGCCGGCGCGCTGACGATCTTTCTGGTCGACCATTTCGTGCGCCCGGTCTTGCTTGCCGCCGGTCTCCGGCTGCCGCTGGTGCTCGCGCTGCTCGGCATCGTCGGCGGACTCGAGACCTTCGGGGTGCTCGGCCTCTTCCTCGGGCCGACGCTTCTCGCGCTCGTCGCTGCGGTCTGGCGGGAGCTCGCCGCGCCGCCCTCGCCTGGCGACGAGGCGGCTGCGCGGCCATGAATGCAGCGATCGAGAAATGGGCACGTCGGCACGAGGGACAAAACCGGTCCGGAGTTGTCGCGTGATGCCCAGACGCGCACGATCGGCGTCCAATCGACCTCCGCATGGACAAGAAGAAGCTCCCACTGCCGCGCCGCGTCTGGCGAGTGACGCCCGAGGCGCCGATGGGCGAGTTCGTCGACGTCGACGTGCTGACGAGGCCCGCGGGTGCCGCGACGCCCGAAGCGGTGCCGAAGGTGCTCGATCCCGCGCCGGTCGTCGACTGGCGGGGTTCGTCGTGGGATCTTCTCAACGGCTGCGAAGTGAACGACGACGAGGAATCGCTTCCCGTCGACCTCTTCGACGACCTGTTCAAGCGCTGAGGCGCGCGCGTCTATCGCCGATCGTGCTCGGTGCGGCACGCCGCTTGCCGTCTGGCGGCCACGACCGGGGAGAGCGAGATGAACGACGAGAGCCTGATGGCGCAGATTCACGAGCTGCGCGGTTCGATGCTGGCGATGGAGTGCTACGTCAACTCGCTCACCCAGGCCCTGAGCGAGGACATGCTCGTCGTCGTGCGTGCTTTCCACGCCAGCGAGAGCGAGGCGTTTCGTGCCGCACTGATGGACTCCACCGCCCCCGAGTCGACCGTCGACGCGTTCGAGCGCGACGTGCAGCGTGCCCTCGGCGTCCTCGGCGAGCCCGACCCGTCACGCTCGACCTGACGGCTCGAGTCGCGGCCGGTCAGCCGATGCACGTTCGGTTCTTGCCCGTCCGCTTGGCTTCGTAGAGCGCCTGGTCGGCGCGCTCGAGCGACTCCTCGATGCGCTCCGACTGGCGGTAGCGCGTGACACCTGCCGAGAAGGTGACGAAGACCTGCTTTTCCTTGTGCATGAAGAGGCCGCCGGTCAGCGAGCGCTGCAGGCGAGTCAGCACCTGCTCGCCCTCCTCGGCTGCGGTGGCGGGCAGGAGCACGACGAACTCCTCGCCGCCGTAGCGTGCCACCCGGTCGCCCGGACGCAGCGTCTTGCTGACGATCGTCGCAAGCGATTTCAGCGCCTCGTCGCCCGCGCTGTGGCCGAGCTCGTCGTTGAGGCGCTTGAAGTTGTCGATGTCGAGCAGGCCGATCGAGAGTTCGCCGCCATCACGCTCGAGGCGGGCCCGCTCGATTTCGAAGGCCTGCATCAGGCCGCGCCGGTTGGCGACCTGCGTGAGCTGGTCGGTCGAGACTTCGTCGGAGAGGCGCTTCATCTCGTCCTCGAGCTGGACGATGCGCTCGCTCAGGTTGGTCGCCTTGCCGTGCTCTTCCTGCAGCCGCTCCTGGGTTCGCGCGACGAGGGTCTGGACGGCGCGGCTCTCCGCGACCATCTCGCGGACGACGCCGGTCAGCCCCTCGAGCGTGTCGGCGCCCTCGATCACCTCGGCGTAGCGGCCGACGCTCTCGTGGAAGTTGCCGGTCTTCGAACCGAGCTCGGCGAGCTCGGCAAGCATCTGCGTGATGAGCGCCTTGAGCGCGTCGCGCGCCTTCTCGCGCTCGCTGCGCACCTCGGCGTGCTGCTTCCTCGCATGGTGCAGCATGTCGCTCACCGCACGCACGCCGCGAGCGCTCAGGCCCTCCTCGATCTTCACGCGCATCGCCTCGCACTGGCCCTTCACCCAGCTGCCGTCCTCGGCCAGGTCGGTGAGGCTGGAGGTGAGCTCGAGGCAGAGCTTGCCGAGCTGCTCGAACAGGTGATGGCGGTGCTGCAGAACGCGATGGGCACGCCGCGCCACTGCGTCGGTGTCGTCGGCGAGCGATTCGGGTGCCCCGTCGCTTCGCGCGCTCTCCAGGAGCTGGTCGATCTCGCCGACGAGCTCGCGATTGGCACCCTCACGGTCGGGCAGCGCTTGCTGCAGCGTCTCGGCGAGGATTCGCGCCGAGCGCTGCCAGAGGGCGGCATCGGTGCGCGCCCGTTCGGCCGCTGCCGTGGCGAGCGCCGTCGCCGGGTCGACCGGCGGGTCGCCGGCGGGCGGCGCCGGCACGAGCGCGACGACGGCCGGCGGCGGCGCGAGCTCGGCCGACGGCTCCTCGACGCCGCTCGTCTCGATGCTTGCCGATTCGACGTCGCCGTCCCAGCTGCTCAGAAGCTGGTTCAGGCGGTGCTGGAGGCGACGCGGATCGCTGCGCGTCCCGGCCAGCACGCGCTGGACGCCATCGCGGCGTCGGGCCGGTGTCCAGCCACGGCCGCCGCGCTCGACGCCGCGGAGGAGCCGTTCGATCAGGGTGGCCAGCGAGTCGGTCGGCTCCGGGGGCTCACCCGCCTCGAGTCGATAGGCACGCTCGTAGTTTTCGGGCGTGGGCTCGAGCCGTTCAGTCGCCAGACGGCGCAGCGCGGCCTTGGCAATCTGCGCCTTGGTCTGCTCGACGGGCTTGGCCAGGGGCACGGCTTGCGTCATGTTCGACATCGCGAATCCGGTCACGCCAGGGGAATCTTGCCGATCGGCGCGACCCGCGACTCGCGCGCCTTCGGGCGCACGCTGTCCGGGTTGTCGCCACTCGAGGCCTGGCCGATCCAGGGCGCCTTCTTGGGCAGCACGGTCTGCTTCAGCCAGAGCTCGATGTCCTCGGGCGGCTGCGCCTTGCTGAACAGGAACCCTTGCATGATGCCGCAGCCGAGCCGGTGCAGCACCTCCATCTGGCGCAAGTTTTCCACGCCTTCGGCGATCACGCGAAGGCCGAGCGACCGGGCCAGCGCGATGATGGCCGTGACCACCGCCGAGCTCTGCGGCGTCATGCCGAGATCGCGCACGAAGCTGCGGTCGATCTTGAGCTCGCTGATCGGCAAGGTCGTCAGGTAGGCGAGCGACGAGTAGCCGGTACCGAAGTCGTCGATCGAGATCTCGACGCCGATCTCGTTGAGGCGATGCAGCGACGGGATCACGTTCTGCAGGTCCTTCATCAGGCCTGTCTCGGTGATCTCGAGCTCGATCGCGTGGTGCGGCACGCCGTAGGTCGTGACCGCGTTGTGGATGTACTCGACCAGGTCGGTGCGCTCGAAGAGGCGGCTCGGCAGGTTGACGGCGATCGAGTCGGCGAAGCCGAAGTTGTCCTGCCAGATGCGCGCCTGCCGCGCCGCTTCGCGGATCGCCCACTCCGAAAGCGGAATGATGAGCCCGGTCTCCTCGGCGAGCGGGATGAAGTCGCCCGGCGGCACCAGCACGCCGTGACGGCGCCAGCGCATCAGCGCCTCGGCACCGACCATCTTCGCGCCACGCACGTCGATCTTCGGCTGGTAATGAAGCACCAGCTCGTTGCGCTCGATCGCCTTGTGCAGTGCGCTCTCGAGCTCGAGCTTCTCGCGGCCCTTGCCGCCGAGGTTCGGGCGATAGAGCGAGGACGAATTGCGGCCCGCCGACTTCACCGAGTACATCGCGATGTCGGAGTTGCGCAGCAGGTCCGCGACGGTCGTGCCGTCGCGCGGGAAGATCGCGATGCCGACGCTCGCCGTGACGAAGCACTCCTGCAGGCCGATCATGATCGGCTTGCGCATCACCTCCAGGATCCGCGTCGCGACCCGCTCGGCGTCGTCGTCGTCGGTCACCTCGGGGAGCAGCGCGACGAACTCGTCGCCGCCGAGCCGGCCGACGGCTTCGAGGGTGCGGTGCGAGCGGACGCCGACGCTCTCGAGCGAGCTCTCGAGCACCTGGTCGGAATGGCGCACGCACGAGCGCAGGCGTCGCGACACTTCCATCAGCAGCTCGTCGCCGGCGCCGTGGCCGAGCGTGTCGTTGATGATCTTGAAGCGGTCGAGATCGATCAGCAGCAGGGCGACCTCGTGGCCGAGCCGGCGGCCGTGCTCGAGCGCGCGCTCGGCGCGCCAGATCAGCTGGCGCCGGTTCGGCAGCCCCGTGAGGGTGTCGAAGTTCGCGAGATGGCGGATCCGGTCCTCGGCGAGGCGACGGTCGGTCACGTCCTGGACGATGCCGGTGTAGCCGATCAGGTTGCCGTGCTCGTTGAACTCGGGCTCGGCCTCGATGTGGACGATGCGCTGGCGGCCGTCGATCAGGCGGGCGTGGATGTCGGTCGCAAGCACGGTGCTGCGGTCCATCGCGCTGTGCGTCAGTTCGAGGAAGGCCTTGCGCTCGTCTTCCGGCACCATGCGAAGCAGGCCCCGAAACGCGGGCTGGTCGCTCGGCCCGAAGCCGAACACGCGCAGTCCCTCGATCGAGAACACCGGACCGTCCTGGCCGCGGCGCCAGTCGAAGCTGCCCATCCGGGCGAGGTCTTGCGCACGGGCGAGGCGCGACTTGCTGCGCTCGAGTTCGACGCGCGTTCGCGAGGCGCGCAGCAGATAGCGCAGGCGCCCGGCGAGCAGGCGCCACTGGCTTGACTTGACGAAGAAGTCGGTGGCGCCGGCTTCGTACGCGCGCGTGATCGAGGCGTCGTCGTCGAGGCCCGTGAGCATCAGCACCGGCAGCGATTCGAAGCCGGGCAGGACGCGCAGCTCGCGGCACGTCTCGAAGCCGTCGAGGCCGGGCATGACGGCGTCGAGGACGACGATGTCCGGCAGCCAGTCGGCGAGGATCCGGATCGCCGCCTCTCCGCCCGACGCTTCGGTGACCGCAAAGCCCTGGTCCTGCAGCGCGACCGAGGTCAGCAGCAGGTTGACTTCGTCGTCGTCGACCAGCAGGACCTTGGGACGATCGGGAAGGTCGTCGCCCAATGGCTCGGCTCTCAGGATCATGGCGGCGTGCCCGGGGACAGCATTGGCGTTACAGCTTGTAGCACGGCGACGAGCTCGCGGTCCATGGCGTCGAGCTGCGCGGGCAGTCCGTCGTCGATTCCTGCGCGAATCGAATTCTCGATTTCGGCACAAATTCTCGCCAGCGCAAGCGCACCGATGCTTGCCGAGGACGACTTCAGCGTGTGGGCGACGTGCCGGATTCCCGCCATGTCTCCGCGTGCGCGGGCCTCCGTGAACTGAAGCCCGAGCCGGGCCGACGATGTCGCGAAGGCCTTCATCACACGCTCGACGAGCTGCGTCTTGCCCGACGGGTCGAGGTCGCGAAGGCGGGCGAGCGCGTCCGCGTCGAGAACGGCCGGCACGCCGGCGCTCATGTCGACGCCCCGCCGGCGCAGCGGCCAGCGCACAGGGTCCGGGCAACGGCCTGCGGGAAGGCGCGAATCGTCGATCGGGCACGCAAAGAAAGCGGCGACATCATGTCCAGGGGATAACTCCGCGGCGGCCGCCGCGCCCTCGCAAGGGCGCCTGCAACCTCGACCGCACGACAGGTTGTCGGCGCGGCCGGCGTGGACTTGAACGCTGCGGCCGCCGGCGCGTTCCGACGGCGTGCACGACCTGCACAGTGGACGTCGTGCGCCTCCTACAATTCGTGACGATGCCCGGCGCCGCCCTCTCGCGCTCGTCGCGCCCCCTGGCGCGCACCCGCCCGTCTCGCGCCTGCGCGCTGAAGCTGGCGTGACGCCGGTCGCCCTCGTCCTCTCGATCGCCGTGGCGGCGGCTCTTGCCGCGGCGATCGGCGCTGCGGTCGCCGTCCTCGTGATGCGGCGCAACGCGACGCCGCGCCGCATCGTGCCGCACGACGACCCGTCGGAGCCCGCAGGCGGCGACCGCGATCCCGACCCCGAGTCCTTCGGCTACATCGTCTCGCACGACTTGCGGGCACCGATCCGCGTCGTCGAGGGCTTCACGAAGATCGTCAAGGAGGACTACGGGCATGTCCTCGACAAGGTCGGCCGCGACCACCTCGACCGCGTTCTCGGCGCCGCGACACGAATGAACAGCATGATCGACGCACTGCTCGCGCTCTCGCGCCTGTCGTCGCAGCCGATCGCGCACGTGCCGGTGAACCTCTCGCAGATCGCCGGCTTCGTCGTCGACGACCTGCGCCGCGAGCATCCCGATCGCGAGGTCGAGGTGACGATCGAGCCGGACCTCGTCGCTTTCGGCGACCCGACCCTGCTGCGCATGATGCTCGAGAACCTCCTGGGCAACGCCTGGAAGTACAGCGCCCACGCGCAGCCGGCGCGCATCGGCCTGCTCAGGCGCGCCGGCGACGCCAGCTTCACGGTCGAGGACAACGGCGCCGGCTTCGACATGCGCTTCGCAGAGCGCCTGTTCGGCGTCTTCCAGCGCCTGCACAGCGCGAGCGAGTTCCCCGGCACTGGCGTCGGCCTCGCGTCGGTGCGCCGCATCGTGCGCCGCCATGGCGGCGAGATCGAGGCCGAGTCGGCACCGGAGCGCGGGGCGCGCTTTCATTTCACGCTGCCGCCGAAGGCCCACGAGACGAGCAGAACCTGAAGGCTAGTGGCGCGCGGGAGCGGCGAGCTGCTCGACCGCCGCAAGGAGCAGCTCGGCCTGCTCGCGCGCGCTGCGCCGCTCGCCGACGGCAAGGCTGGCGAGCCGCCGCGCCGCCTCGACGCGATCGAGCGAATAGCGATGCATCAGCACGCCGACTGCCATCGCGGTGGTGGTGTCGAGCGGCCCGACGACGGCGGCGCCCGACAGCATCGCGGCCGGGTCGGGAGCGGCCGGCGGGCGGCCGCGTTCGATGTTCGCGAACGCCGCCTCGACCGCCGGCACGATCTGCCGGATGTCGAGCGGCTTGACGAGATAGGCGACCGCACCGAGCGCCTTGACCTGCGCCACCGTCTGCTCGTCCGAGAAGGCCGAGAGAAACATGAACGGCATGCGGCACTGCGTGCGCAGGTACTGGGCGACGTCGAAGCCGCTCTTGCCTTCCATGCGAATGTCGAGAAGGGCGAGATCGGGTCGATGCTCGCGGGCGATCAGGATCGCGTCATCGCCGTTGTCGGCGTCGTAGACGTGATAGCCGGCTCGCGTCAGGCCATCGGTGAGCGTCGCCAGCACGAGCCGGTTGTCGTCGACGACCAGGATCCTGCCCTTGCTGACTTCGCCCGCTGCCTTCATCGCCGCCCCGGTTGCCGTGGGAGACGGATCTTATGCGGCGCCGACGCGCTGCACCCCGGGCGGGGTCAGCGAGACGGTGGCGACGACGAGATCGGCCGCCTGCTCGATCGACATCCGGGCGTTGCGCCGGGGCAGGAGCGCGCGCACCAGGCCAAGGCCGGAGACGCCGTTCGGGATCCGCGCCAGGCTGAAGCCGCCGGGCAGGCGCGCGCGGTTCGAGATCGCGACCTCCACGCCGGCGTCGCCGCAGGCCAGCATGCAGTCGATCGCCTCCTCGTCGTCGACGAAGCGGCTGTGCTTGATCGCGTTGGTGAGCAGCTCGTTGAGGGTCAACGCGATCGGGATCGCCTCGACTTCCGGCAGCGTCCACTCGGCGGCGCTCGCCCCGGCGACGGTGCAGCGGATCGGCCGACCGAAGGTGCGCTGGACCGAGCCGATGATCGCCTCGAGCACGCTCACGATCGAGAGGGGACCGTCGGCGCCGACCTGCAGCCCGTAGACCTGCGCGATCGCCTGCACCTGGCCGACGACCTCCTCGATCGCTGCTGCGACCTCGGGCTTTCTCCCCGCGATCTGCTGCAACAGCCCGGCGACGCCCTGGAGGTTGTTCTTGATGCGGTGATGGACCTCGCGCACCAGCATGTCGCGCTGCGCAATCGCCGCCTCCAAGCGCGCTTCCTGCGCGGCGCGCTGCTCGGTGACGTCGGTGGCGACGAGGAGCAGCTGATCGGACGGTCCACCCGGCGTGGCGGCGAGCGGCAGCAGGCGCGCGTCCCAGACCTGCTCGGCGCCGTCGACGGCGAAACGGTACTCGCGCGTCGTCACCTCGCTCGAGTCGAGCGCGGCGAGCAGGTCGCCGCGGCGCTCGGCGGCGAGCGCCGGCGGGAAGATCTGCTCGGGCGAACGGCCGACGAGTTGCTCGGGCGAGCCTTTCACGGTCGCAGCCGCGACGCCGTTGACCTGCACGATCGTGAGCGTGCGCGCGTCGAGCAGCGTGATCGCGAGCGGTGCGGCCTCGATCACGCGACGCAGCGACGCCTGCGCCGTCGACACGGCGGCCTCGGCCTGACGGCGGCGCTCGATGTCGAGGAGCGCGAAGGTGAGCTGGCGGCCGACCAGGTCGCGGCCGGTCGCGACGACGTTGCCGACGACCCAGAACTCGCGTCCGTCGAGGCCGCGCACCCGACATTCGAAGGTCTCGGCCTGGCCCTCGACGAGGTCGTCGAGGTAGTGCGTGCTGCGAAACGGATGCTCCGCGTCGGGTGTCGCGACGACGGCCATCGGCTCGCCGATGAAGTCGGCGAGGTCGCCGCCGAACATGCGCCGCGCCGATCGGTTCATCCACTCGATGCCG
>JBDTJD010000199.1:0-2746 GCA_039935975.1 Caldimonas sp. | reverse complement strand
GGCTGTCGGCGTAGGGCTCGCCACGGGCGTCGACGTAGGGGTTGCCCTCCCAGGCGTACAGGGGCGATTCGATCAGGTACGTGGTGCTGCCGTCGGGGAGCGTACCGCGCAGGAGCTGCGTCCCGCGCGGCAGCGCGAAGGCGGTGTCGACCGGCCGTGCGTCGGCGACGCCGGCACGGATCGGCGGGAAGGCAGGCAGCAGCACGCGCACCTCGCAGCCGCGCGCCGCCAGGGCTCGTGGCAGCGCCGCGCACACGTCGGCAAGGCCGCCGGTCTTGAGGAGCGGGTATAGCTCGGCGCAGACCTGGAGCACGTTCAGCCGCCGCTGGCGCGTGCTCCTTTCGGGCCGCGGCTCTGGGCTCGATCGCGTCACAGCGCGGCGAGCATCTCGCGCGTGACGAGCGCGACGCCTGTCTCCGTGCGATGAAAGCGCTTCGCATCGAGCGCGGCATCCTGGCCGATCGAAAGGCCTGGCGGGACGACGCAGCCGCGGTCGATCACCACCCGGTCGAGCTGGCAGCCGGGGCCGATGTCGACGTCGGGCAGCACGACGCACTGGTTCACCCGCGCGCGCGAACGAACGTGCACGCCGGAGAACAGGACCGAGTGTCGAACCGTCGCACCGGACACGATGCACCCGCCCGACACGAGACTGTCGGTGGCCGAGCCGTGCTGCCCGTCGGCGTCGACGAACTTGGCCGGCGCCAGCTGCTGCTGGTAGGTCCAGATGGGCCAGCGCGGGTCGTACATGTCGAGAGCGGGCGACGGCGAAGCCAGGTCGAGGTTGGCCGCCCAGAAGGCGTCGACCGTGCCGACGTCGCGCCAGTACGGCTCGGCGTGGGGCGGATTCGGGATGCACGACATGGAGAACGGATGCGCGAGCGCCTGGCCTTCGGCCACGGCCTTGGGGATGATGTCCTTGCCGAAGTCGTGGCTCGACGTCTCGTCCATGACATCTTCCTCGAGCAGCCGGTAGAGGTAGTCGGCCGAGAAGAGGTAGATCCCCATGCTGCCGAGCGCACGGTCGGGCTTGCCCGGCATGGGAGGAGGGTCGGCGGGCTTCTCGACGAAGGCGGTGATGAGGCGCGCCTCGTCGACGGCCATGACGCCGAAGGCCGTCGCCTCCTCGCGCGGCACCTCGAGGCAGCCGACCGTCACGCCCTTGCCGCCGCGCACGTGGTCGGCGAGCATCACCGAGTAGTCCATCTTGTAGATGTGATCGCCGGCGAGCACCAGCACGAAATCGGGCGGGTAGGCGCTTCGGATGATGTCGAGGTTCTGATACACGGCGTCGGCCGTGCCCATGTACCACTGGTCGTTGACGCGCTGCTGTGCCGGCAGCAGATCGACGAACTCGTTCAGCTCGCTGCGCATGAAACTCCAGCCGCGCTGCAGGTGGCGCAGGAGCGAGTGCGACTTGTACTGGGTGGCGACGCCGATGCGTCGGATGCCGGAGTTGACGCAGTTCGACAGCGCGAAATCGATGATGCGGAACTTGCCGCCGAAATAGACGGCAGGCTTCGCGCGCCGGTCGGTCAGGTGCATGAGGCGCGAGCCGCGCCCGCCCGCCAGCACCAGCGCGGCGCAGCGGCGCGTGAGATGCACCTGATCGTCACCGGGAAGCCTGTCCATGCGTATCTCCGGGTCTGAATCGATGCGGCTGAGAAAGCCCGACTCGCGATGAGCGGTCCTTGCTCAGAAAGCGACGCCTGGCGACGCCATCGCGCGCCATTCATTCACTCTGCACCAGCCTCGTTTTCTTTCGCCGGCAACGCGCCCGCAGACGTGCCCGCCCTCGCGCCATCGACCATTCTCGAAAGGGCGCTGAGCAGATCGGTCGGGAACGGAAAGACGATCGCGGTGCTGTTCTGCTGGCCGATTTGCGCCAGCGTGCTCAGGTAGCGCAACTGCATCGCTTCGGGCCGGCGGGAAAGCACTTCGGCAGCCTCGAAGAGCTTTTGCGCCGCCTGCTGCTCGCCTTCGGCGCTGATCACCTTGGCACGTCGCTCGCGCTCGGCCTCGGCCTGGCGGGCGATGACCCGGATCATGCTTTCGTCGAGGTCGATGTGCTTGATCTCGACGTTGGCCACCTTGATGCCCCAGGCGTCGGTCTGACGATCAAGTATTTCCTGAATGTCGGCGTTGAGCTTGTCGCGCTCCGAGAGCATTTCGTCGAGGTCGTGCTTGCCGAGCACCGAGCGCAAGGTGGTCTGCGCGAGCTGGCTCGTGGCCAGCGCGAAGTTCTCGACCTGGATCACGGCGTGCTCGGGGCTCACCACGCGAAAGTAGAGCACGGCGTTGACCTTGACCGAGATGTTGTCCTTCGAGATCACATCCTGCGAAGGCACGTCGAGCACCAGTGTTCGCTGGTCGACGCGCACCATCTGCTGGACGTACGGCACCATCAGGATCAGTCCCGGGCCCTTCACGCCCGTGAAGCGGCCGAGCGTGAACATGACCGCACGCTCGTATTCGCGAAGGATCCGTACCGACGCCGAGAGGATCGCGACGACGATCACCACGAGAGGCAGCAAGAAGTAGATCATGCTCATGAGATGGTTCCTGTTCGGGGGAAAGGTTCAGCGCGGCGCTCGACGGCCAGGGTCAGGCCGTCGATGGCGGTGACGACGACGGGCTCACCGGGTGCGAGTGTCTCGGTGGCGATCGCGTTCCAGCGCTCGCCCAGCATCGACACGTGTCCCTTGCCGCCGGCCCAGTCGACCACGTGGGCACGCGCGCCGAGCAT
>JBDTJD010000198.1:0-6060 GCA_039935975.1 Caldimonas sp. | reverse complement strand
CGCATCGACCCGGCCGGCGATGCCGGCGATGCGCCGAGCGAAGGCCTGCGCCGCCTGGTTGCCTCGCGATTCGAGAACCACGTCGCGATCCGCCCGTCTTCGAACCCCGTTTCGCGCCGCCTGGCGGGATCGGTGGCCCCATGATTCCCGCGTCAACGAGCCCAAGCATGTACACCGCCAAAGGCCAGCTGGACCTGAACACGACGCTGAAGCAGTACAGCGGCCTGGTTCGCCGCCTGGCGCACCAGATGATCGCCAAGCTGCCGGCCAACGTAGAGATCGACGACCTGATCCAGGTCGGCATGATCGGCCTGGCCGACGCGCTGTCGCGCTTCGACGCGGCCCAGGGCGTGCAGTTCGAGACCTTCGCGACGCAGCGCATCCGCGGCGCGATGCTCGACGAGCTGCGCGGCAACGACTATCTCTCGCGCGGCACGAGGAAGCACCAGCGCTCGATCGAGTCGGCGGTGGCCAAGCTGGAGCAAAAGTTCGGCCGTGCGCCGCAGGAGAGCGAGATCGCCAAGGAGATGGGCATCTCGCTCGTCGAATACCAGGAGCTTCTCGGCAAGGTGCGCGGCACGCAGCTCGTCTACCTCGAGGACATGTCCGGCGCCGACGGCGACAGCGACTTCCTCGACCGCCACGTCGCCGACGCTGAGGCGAATCCGCTCGCCCAGCTGCAGGACCACCGCATGCGTGCGGCGCTGATCGAGGCGATCAAGGTGCTGCCGGAGCGCGAGCAGTTCGTGATGAGCATGTACTACGAGCACGACATGAACCTGAAGGAGATCGCGGCCGTGCTCAAGGTCACCGAGTCGCGTGTCTGCCAGCTGCACAGCCAGTCGATCGCGCGCTTGCGGGTGAAGCTGCGCGAGTACTGAGGCCCGCGGACGGATGCGCACTCCGGCCTACGCCGGGCCCGAGCGGCGCCGCTTCGTCAATCGCAGCTGGCCGCTGCCGGCGCTCGTCGCCTGGGCGGCGGCGTGGATCGTGTTCGCGGCCACGAGCCGGCTCGGCGCGCCCGACGCGGCGGCCTTCATCGGCGCCGGCCTCTTCGGCGCGGCGCTCTCCCTCGTCGGAGCGACTCCGTGGCGGCGGGTCTTCATCGGCGTCGGCTTTCCGCTCTCGTTCGCCGCCTCGGGCGCCGCCGGCAGCGTGCCGGCGTGGGCTTGGCTGCTGCCGCTCGCGCTGCTCGCGCTTCTCTATCCCTGGCGCACGTGGCGCGATGCGCCCCTCTTCCCGACGCCGCGCGGCGCGCTCGCCGGCCTGGCGCGGCACGTGCCGATCCGCCGCGATCAGGCGGCGCTCGACGGCGGCTGTGGGCTCGGCGACGGCCTGATCGAGCTGAGGCGCGAGTATCCCGGGGCCGTCATCGAGGGCATCGAGTGGAGCCGGCCGCTCGCGGCCATGTGCGCGCTGCGCTGCCGCTTCGCGCACGTCCGCCGCGGCGACCTGTGGGCGGCCGACTGGTCGCGCTACGCGCTCGTCTATCTCTTCCAGCGGCCCGAGTCGATGCAGCGCGCGGCCGAGAAAGCAGAGCGCGAACTCACCCCCGGCGCATGGCTCGCCAGCCTGGAGTTCGAGATCGCGACGCTCGTGCCGGAGCACGTGCTCGATGGCGCCTCGGGACGCCGCGTCTGGCTCTACCGCGCGCCGTTCCGCCACGTCGCCGACTGAGCCGACGCGACACGCGCCGGTGCTGCGGGATCAGCCGCCCTTGTGCGGCCGCTTGCCCGGATTCTTCTTGCGCGTCGACTTGCCGCGCTCGAGGCTTCGCTTCTGGCCGGTGGGGCGGGTCGTCGTCGGCAGCTTCTTGGTCTTGGCGGGGGCGCTGGTGTCGTTGCTCATGCTCTGCTCCTCATAATCGGCGAACGGTACACCACCCATGACGCCCGAACGCCCTGCCGAGCCTCGTGACCTGACCCGGACGCTGCTCGGCATAGTCTGCGTCGGCGCGCTGATCGTTGCCGCGTTCTGGATCGTCCGGCCCTTCCTGGCCGCAGCGATCTGGGCGATGACGATCGTCGTCGTCACCTGGCCGCTCTTGTTGCGCCTGCAGCGCCGGCTCTGGAACAGCCGTGCCCTGGCCATCACGGCGATGATGGTCGTGCTCGTGCTGCTGCTCGCCGTGCCCCTGTTGCTGGCCGTCGCGACGCTGGTGTCGAACGCCGGCGAGATCGCCGAGCGCGTCGGCGTGCTGCTGGCCTATCGCATCCCGCCGCCCCCCGACTGGCTCGTCGGCCTGCCGATGGTGGGCGAGCGCATCGCGAGCGCGTGGATCGAGTTCGAGGCGGCGGGGCTCGACGGCCTCTGGTCGCGCCTGCTGCCCTACGCCGGCAGCGTGACGACGTGGTTCGTCGCCGAGGCCGGCAGCCTGGGCTTTCTCGCCGTCCAGTTCCTGCTCACGCTCATCCTCGCCGCCTTCATGTATGCCCATGGCGAGAGCGGGGCGCGCGCGGCGGTGCGGCTCGGCCGGCGCATCGGCGGACGCAACGGCGAAGGCCTCGTCCACCTTGCGAGCCTGGCGATCCGTGGCGTCGCGCTGGGCGTCGGTCTCACTGCGGCGATCCAGGCGATCCTCGGTGGCATCGGCCTGGCCGTCGCCGGCGTTCCGTTCGCGGGACTGCTCACGGTCGTCTGCTTCCTGCTCTGCATCACCCAGATCGGCATGCTGGTCGTGCTGCTGCCCGCGGTCGGCTGGGTCTACTGGACCGGTCACCCGACCATGGGCACGGTGCTCCTGGTCTGGTCGCTCGTCGCCAGCCTGATGGACACCGTGCTGCGCCCGATGCTCGTGCGCCGCACGGCCGACCTGCCGATGCTCCTGATCTTCGTCGGCGTGATCGGCGGGCTGGTCGCATTCGGCGCGATCGGCATCTTCGTCGGCCCGGTCGTTCTGGCTGTCGCCTACACCTTGCTGCTCACCTGGATGGAACCGAAGCCGCTGCCTGCGGTGGCCGCGGCCCACCGGTCGCCGAGCAACGCACCCTAGCAGGCGCTAGCCCGGCGTCGACTGCGACTCGAGCCAGTCGACTGCCACCTGCGCGAGGGCGCGCGCGCCGAGCGGCAGTCCCGCCTCGTCGATGTAGAAGAGGGGCGAGTGATTCGACGCGGCCGTTCGCGGATCCTGCTCTGGCGGCGTCACGCCGACGAAGAAGAAGAGTCCCGGCACCACGTGCTGGTAGAACGCGAAGTCCTCCGAGCCGGTCACCTTGGGCACGAGCTTGACGCGCGCCTTGCCGGCGACGCGTTCGAGCGTCGGCAGCATCTGCGCGGTGAGCTCGGCGTCGTTCACGGTCACCGGATAGTTCTTGGTGATGCACACGTCGCAGCCGGCGCGCGACGCCTTGGCGATGAGCTCGGCGGTGTCGGTGACGCGCACATGGACGTCGTCGCGCATCGTCTCGTCGAAGGTGCGGATGGTGCCGTTCATCTCGACCGAGTCGGGAATGATGTTCTGGCGCACGCCGCCCTTGATGCGGCCGATCGTCACCACCGCCGGCTCGCTCGCGATGTCGATCTGCCGGCTGACGATGGTCTGCAGGCCGAGCACGACCTGCGCCGAGACGACGATCGGGTCGACGCCGCGCCACGGCATCGCGCCGTGCGTCTGCCGGCCGTTGACGAGGATGCGAAAGCTGTCGGAGCTGGCCATCGTCGGCCCCGAGCGGTAGCCGATCACGCCGGTCGGCAGCTGCGAAGTGACATGCAGGCCGAAGATCGCGCCGGGCGCGGGGTTCTCGAGCGCGCCCTCGGCGATCATCATCTTCGCGCCGCCGTCCTCGCCCTCGGGTGGCATTTCCTCGGCGGGCTGGAAGATGAACTTCACGGAGCCGGCGAGGCGGTCGCGCAGGCCGGCGAGCACCGAGGCGACGGCCATCAGGATCGACACGTGGGCGTCGTGGCCACAGGCATGCATGACGCCGACCTGCTCGCCGTTCCAGGTGGTGGTCGCCTTCGACGCGAACGGCACGTCGGTGCGCTCGGCGACAGGCAGGGCGTCCATGTCGGCGCGCAGCGCGACCACCGGGCCCGGCCGCTTGCCCTTCAGCAAGCCGACGACGCCGGTGTGCGCGACACCGGTGCGCACCTCGTCGAAGCCGAGCTGCTTCAGGTGCGCGGCGACGATGCCGGCGGTGCGCACCTCGCGGTTGCCGAGCTCGGGATGGGCGTGCAGGTCGCGGCGCCAGACGATCAGGTCGGCAACGATCGCGGCAACCGCCGCATCGATGTCGTCGGCGAGCAGGGGGGCGGGGGCAAGGTCGGTGGCGGTCACGGCGTCTCCTGGTCGTTTGGACCCATTGTGTCGCTGCCGGCGCCGTTCGCCACATCGCACGGCGATACCATCGACCGACATGATCATCGTCACCGGATCCATCCAGGCGCGCGCCGACACGATCGACGACGTGCGACGCCTGAGCCTGGAGCACGTCGCCCGCTCGCGCGACGAGCCGGGCTGCATCGAGCACGGCGTCACCGTCGACGTCAACGACGGGCTGCGCCTCGTCTTCTTCGAGCGCTGGGCCGACATGGACGCCTTGCGCGCGCACTTCAAGGTGACAGCGGCGCGCGAGTTCGCGACGGAGGCGGCGCGGCTCGCGGCGCGACCGCCCGAGCTCGCCGCCTACGAGGCGAGTGAACTGAAGCTGCGCTGAAGGCGGGTGGTCAGCGCCGCGGCGGCGTCAGCTCGACATAGGTGGCGACGTCATCGAGCACCGGTGCCAGGCCACGCAGCGGTCTGGCGAAGGCGCCGACGAGCAGGGCGTGCGAGATGCCGCCGTACATCTTCAGCTCGACCGGCACACCGGCAGCCTTCAGCTTCGCCGCCATCGCCAGGGTGCTGCGCTCGGGGCTCACGACCTTGTCGTCGGCGGGTGCGGCCAGGAAGGCGCGCAGCGACGCGCTCGTCACGTCGTCGATCGGCTGCGTGTCCGGCGGGTAGTCGGGATGGAAGAAGACCGGCCGGGCCGGCGAGCCTGGCTCGAGCGGCAGGAACTCGTAGGGGCCGGCCAGGCCGATCCACGCTGCGAGATCCTTCGCGCTGTGGCCGGTCGGTGCCAGCCAGCGCGGATCGAGTGCGACCATCGCCGCGTTGTAGCCGCCGGCGCTGTGCCCCATCACGAAGACGCGCTTCGGGTTGCCGCCGAGGGCCGTGGCGTGGTCGAGCGACCAGGCGACGGCCAGTGCACTGTCCTTCAGGAACTCGGGATAGCGCACCTCGGGATAGAGCCGGTAGTCGGCGACGATGGCGAGGATGCCGCGCTCGGCCAGCGCTTCGCCCATGAACTTGTAGTCGCCGCGCTCGCCCGAGACCCACGTGCCGCCGTAGAAGAAGACGACGACCGGGAAACCTTCGGACGGCGCGCGCAGCTCGGGCGTGTAGACGTCGAGCTTCTGGCGCCGCAGCGGGCCGTAGGCGATGTCGAGGCTGGCGCGGTAGGTGTCGGTGCGGGCGATCGCGTTGAGCGCCGTCAGCGGCGAGCATGCGGCGAGCGCAGCGAGCGCGACGGCGAGGCCGGCGAGCGCGAGAGCGATGCGGACGATCGAGGTCATCGAAAAAGGTTACGCGGCCGCAGGCCGACCGGATGCGCGTGCCGAAGCCACGCGGCGCGGTCAGGCTGCCGCGGCGAGGCGCTGTCGGTGGCGCGCGATCTGCGCGCGCACCTGATCGGGTGCCGTGCCGCCGACGACATCGCGCGATGCCAGCGAGCCTTCCAGCGTCAGGGCGGCGATGGCGTCGGCACCGATCGCGGGATGAAATTGCTGCAGTTCGGCGAGCGGCACGTCGCCCAGGCCGACGCCCGTCGTGATCGCATGCTTGACCGCGTGGGCGACCGCTTCGTGGGCATCGCGAAACGGCACGCCCTTCTTCACGAGATAGTCGGCGAGGTCGGTCGCCGTCGCGTAGCCGCGCAGCGCGGCACGCTCCATCGCCTCGGCCTTCACCGCGATGCCCGGCACCATCTCGACGAAGACACGCAGCGTGTCCTTCAGCGTGTCGACGCTGTCGAAGAGCGGCTCCTTGTCTTCCTGGTTGTCCTTGTTGTAGGCGAGCGGCTG
>JBDTJD010000197.1:0-3631 GCA_039935975.1 Caldimonas sp. | reverse complement strand
CTCGTTGCCATCTCCACCGGCCTGGCGGCCAAGCCGTGGTGCAGTTCGGGCATCCACATGACGCTCGCCGACGTCGCCGTCGGCTGTGCCCTCGGCTACCTCGACTTCCGCTTCCCGCAGATCGGCTGGCGCGCCGAGCATCCGAATTTGGCGCGCCTCGCGGACAAGCTCAACGCGCGCCAGAGCTTCATCGACACCGCGCCGCCGGCCTGATTCCTCAGACCGTCGCGGCGAAGCTCGCGGCGCTGGCCATCGGCCAGTAGGTGCGAAACACCTGCAGCGGCACCTCGCCCTTCAGCAGCGCGCCGGGCTCGACGAAGGGCAGCAGGTTGGCGAGCAGCTTCACGCCGTGTTCGGAGTTGCGCCGCACGATGTGCGACGCGCTGATCGCGCCCGGCGCCGGCAGCCCCGCCGCCTGCACCAGCTCCTTCAGCGCCATCAGCGTGTTCTGGTGGAAGTGATGGACGCGATCGGCCTTGCTCGGCACGTCGAGCGCCTTCTGCCGCTGCGGGTCCTGCGTGGTCACGCCGGTCGGGCAGTGGCCGGTATGACAGGTCTGCGCCTGCAGACAGCCGAGCGCGAACATGAAGCCGCGTGCCGAGTTGCACCAGTCGGCGCCGAGCGCCAGCATCCTGGCGATGTCGAACGCGCTCACGACCTTGCCGGCGCAGCCGATCCGGATCTGGTCGCGCAGGCCCAGGCCGACGAGCGTGTTGTGGACGAGAAGCAGGCCTTCCTGCAGCGGCGCGCCGACGTGGTCGGTGAATTCGAGCGGCGCTGCGCCGGTGCCGCCCTCGGCACCGTCGACGACGATGAAGTCGGGAACGATCCCGGTCTCGTGCATCGCCTTGGCGATGCCGAACCACTCCCACGGATGGCCGATGCAGAGCTTGAAGCCGGTCGGTTTGCCGCCCGACAGTTCGCGCAGGCGCTCGATGAAATGCATCATTTCGATCGGCGTCCGGAAGGCACTGTGCGACGCCGGCGAGACGCAGTCGACCCAAGGCTGCACGCCACGGGCCTCGGCGATCTCGAGGGTGACCTTCGGTCCCGGCAGGACGCCACCGTGGCCGGGCTTGGCGCCTTGCGAAAGCTTGACCTCGACCATCTTCACCTGCGGGTCGCGTGCGTTGGCAGCGAACCGCTCCTCGGAGAAGCTGCCGTCGGCGTTGCAGCAGCCGAAGTAGCCCGAGCCGATCTCCCAGATCAGGTCGCCGCCGTGGACGCGGTGATGCCGGCTGATCGAGCCCTCCCCGGTGTCGTGGGCGAAGTTGCCCCGCCTGGCGCCGGCGTTGAGCGCCAGGATGGCGTTCGCCGAGAGCGCGCCGAAGCTCATCGCCGAGATGTTGAAGAGGCTGGCGCTGTACGGCTGCGCGCGCCCGGCGCCGATCGTGACGCGAAAGTCGTGCGTCGCGAGCAGCGTCGGCTGCAGCGAGTGATTGAGCCACTCGTAGCCCGTGGCCGAGACGTCCATCTGGGTGCCGAACGGGCGCTTGTCGGAATCGTTCTTGGCGCGCTGGTAGACGAGCGATCGCTGCTGGCGCGAGAAGGGCGACGCTTCGTTGTCGCCCTCGATGAAGTACTGGCGGATCTCCGGCCGGATGAATTCGAGCAGGAACCGGAAGTGGCCGATGACCGGGTAGTTGCGCAGGATCGCGTGGCGGTTCTGCATCACGTCGCGCATGCCGACGAGGACGAGGCCGAGGAAGACGACCGCGAGCCAGAGGTCCGTGCCCATCACCGCCCACGCGAGCAGGCTCGCGGCCAGGCCGAGGAAGCACAGTGCCCAGGCGGTGTAGCGCACGGGGAAGTGCGGATCGAGCCGGTTGATCCAATGGAACATGCGAGCTCCTGCCTCGGGTGGCGCGATGGTAGCGACGCGATCGGCCGGCGACCGCGTGCTAGCGCGCGAGGAAGCCCAGCAGTGCGACCGAAGTCTCGTCGGGCAGCTCTTCGGGGATGAAATGGCCAGCCGGCAGGGAGCGCCCGGCGACGCTCGCGGCGCACTGCGCGCGCCAGAGGGCGAGCGGGTCGTAGAGGCGGCCGACGACGCCGTGCTCGCCCCACAGCACGAGCATGTCGCAGGCGATCTTCTCGCCCGCCGCCCGCGAGGCGCGATCGTGCTCGAGGTCGATCGATGCCGAGGCGCGGTAGTCCTCGCACGCTGCGTGGATCGCGTCGGCGCGACCGAAGCAGCGCTCGTATTCGGCGAGCGCCTCGGGCTCGATGTGGCCGAGCCCGCCCGAGCCCCAGCCGCCGAGCGTCCAGCGCAGGTAGAACGACGGGTCGCCGCCGATCATGCGTTCGGGCAGCGGCGCCGGCTGGATCAGGAAGAACCAGTGGTAGTACCAGCTCGCGAAGCGCATGTCGGTCGCCTCGTACATGTCGAGCGTCGGCACGATGTCGATCAGCGCCAGCCGCGACACCCGCTCCGGATGGTCGAGCGCGAGCCGGTGTGCGACCCGGCCGCCCCGGTCATGTCCGACGACGGCGAAGCGCTCGTGGCCGAGCGAGCGCATCAGGCCGACGAGATCGTCGGCCATCGCCCGCTTGCTGTACTGGGCATGGTCGAGCTCGGGCGTTGCCGCCGGCTGGGGCTTGATCGAGTCGCCATAGCCGCGCAGGTCGGCGACGACGACCCGGTGCGACAGCGCCAGCCGTTGCGCGACCCGGTGCCACATCGCGTGCGTCTGGGGATAGCCGTGGAGCAGGAGCACCGGCGGGCCCGGCGCGGCGCCGCCGGTGCGCGCGAAGACCTCCGACGAGCCGACCGGGTGGATCGCAGTCTCGAATCCTTCGAACCAGGCCATGACCGACTCCCTCGCGGCATGCGCCGCGGCGGCGATTCTCCGCCGTCAGGTGGTCGAGCGTCGGCGCACGGCTGACTGCGCTCGCCCGGGTGCCGACGCTCTCGCCGCCTCGTGCCGCGTCGCTATACTCACCCCGAAGCGCCGATTTGTTCCGGCTTGCGGGCGCTCTATAAATTCCGCTAAAGACAGGACCCGCGCACCCGGTGTCCCGCTTTGGCGGCGCCGGGTTTTTTCTTGCCCGCGACCATGTCCTCTTCCGGCCAGTCCATCGGCGACGTCCAGCCCCAATCGATGCACTTCGCCGCGCCGCTGCCGCTCGCCAGCGGGGCGCAGCTTGCCGACTACACGCTCGCCTACGAAACCTACGGCACGCTGAACGCGGCGCGCAGCAACGCCGTCCTCGTCTGCCACGCCCTCAATGCCTCGCACCACGTCGCCGGTACCCACGCGGGCAAGGCGAAGAGCGAAGGCTGGTGGGACAACCTCGTCGGGCCCGGCAAGCCGCTCGACACCGACCGCTTCTTCGTCATCGGCGTCAACAACCCGGGCTCTTGCTTCGGCTCGACCGGGCCGACGAGCCCGAATCCCGATCCGGCCGCCCACGGACGCGCCTATGGCAGCGACTTTCCCGTCGTGACGGTCGAGGATTGGGTCGATGCCCAGGCCCGACTGATGGACGCGCTCGGCATCTCACGGCTCGCGGCCGTGCTCGGCGGCAGCCTCGGCGGCATGCAGGCCCTCGCCTGGTCGCTGCGGTATCCGCAGCGGCTTCGCCAGTGCGTCGCGGTGGCGACGGCGCCCAACCTGTCGGCGCAGAACAT
>JBDTJD010000196.1:0-4223 GCA_039935975.1 Caldimonas sp. | reverse complement strand
GTGCTCGTCACCGGCAACGATTTCGTCATCATCGACTTCGAGGGCGAGCCGGCGCGCAGCTTCGAGGAGCGGCGCGCCAAGGGCTCGCCGTTGCGCGACGTCGCCGGCATGCTGCGCTCGTTCGACTACGCGCGCTGGTCGGCGCTGAAGGCGCATGCCCACGACGCCGACGAGATCGCACGGTTCGAGCCGGCGCTGCGCGAATGGCAGGAGCTGACGAGAAGCGCGTTTCTCGAGGCCTATGCGCGCACGGCAGCGGGCGCGGTGCCGGGCGCCACGCTCGATGCCGGTCTGCTCGCCCTGTTCGAGCTCGACAAGGCGATGTACGAGCTGCGCTACGAGCTCAACAACCGCGTCGACTGGGTCCAGGTGCCTCTGCAGGGCATCCTCGGTCTGGCCGACGCGAGCTCCGCGCGTTGAGCCGCGGCGTCGGCCCCATCATCCGCAAGAGGAGCGAACATGCAGAGCGTCGACATCCTTCTCGAGCCCGTGCGGGCGATCCTCTACCAGACCGGCGCCTTCCTGCCGCGCCTGCTGATCGCCGCGGTCGTCGTCATCGGCGGCTGGCTGGTCGCCAAGGTCGCGCGCTTCGCGGTGACGAAGGCGCTGCGCGCGGTCAACTTCAACATCCTCACCGAGCGCGCCGGGCTCGACAACTTCCTGCGCCAGGGTGGCGTCGCCGGCGACACGACGACGATCTTCGGCTGGCTCGTCTACTGGCTGGTCATCCTGGCGGCGCTGTTGATCGCCTTCAACGGCCTGGGCCTGACCTACATCACCGACCTGCTGAGCCGCATCGTCTGGTTCGTGCCGAACGTGTTCGTGGCGCTCCTCGTCATCGCCTTCGGCTCGTACTTCGCGCGCTTCGTCGGCGACACCGTCACTGCCTACTGCCGCAACATCAAGCTGCAGGACGCCGCCTTTCTCGGCAAGCTGGCGCAGTACGCGATCATGGTCTTCGTGATCCTGATCGCGCTCGACCAGATCAAGGTCGGCGGCGACATCGTCCGCGAAAGCTTCCTCGTCATCCTCGCCGGCATCGTCTTCGCGCTCGCCCTGGCTTTCGGCCTCGGCGGCAAGGACTGGGCGGCCGAGCGCATCGAGCAATGGTGGCCGCGCGAGAAGAAGGTCAAGGACCGGATCGACGATCTCTGAAGCCGCACCGCCCGCGTCGCGACGCGGCCCACTCCGACGGCGGCCGTGACCGCCGGAGCCCTCCATGAAAACGAACGATCCGATCAGTGCAGTGTGGCCCGGCAAGTCGTACCCGCGCGGCGCGCACTGGGACGGCCAGGGTGTCAACTTTGCCGTCTTCTCGCGCCACGCCGAGCAGGTCGAGCTGTGCCTGTTCGACGCGCGCGGGCGGCGCGAGCGTCAGCGCATCGTCATGCGCGAGCGAACCGACGATGTCTGGCACTGCTACTTGCCCGAGGCGCGGCCGGGGCTCGCCTACGGCTACCGCATGCACGGCCCCTACCGCCCGGAGGAGGGGCACCGCTTCAACGCCAACAAGCTGCTCGTCGACCCTTATGCGAAGGACCTGGTGGGCGCCTTGCGCTGGAGCGACGCGCTCTACGGCTACACGATCGGCAGCAAGCGCGCCGACCTCTCCTTCGATCGGCGCGACAGCGCGCCCTTCATGCCGAAGTGCCGCGTCCTCGAGCCGGCGTTCACCTGGGGCGACGAGCGCAAGCCCGAGGTGCCCTGGCAGGACATGGTGATCTACGAGATGCACGTGCGCGGCTTCACCATGACGCATCCCGACGTGCCCGAGTCGCTGCGCGGCAGCTATGCCGCGCTCGGCTCGGCGCCGGTCATCGACTACCTGAAGCGCCTGGGCGTCACGACCGTCGAGCTGCTGCCGGTGCACAGCTTCGTCGACGACCGCCAGCTGCTCGACAAGGGCCTGCGCAACTACTGGGGCTACAACACGCTGGCCTTCTTCGCCCCCGAGATGCGCTACAGCGCGTCCGGCAAGGTGAAGGAGTTCAAGACCATGGTCAGGTCGCTGCACGCGGCCGGGATCGAGGTGCTGCTCGACGTCGTCTACAACCACACCTGCGAAGGCAACCAGCTCGGCCCGACGCTGTCGATGCGCGGCCTCGACAACGCCTCCTACTACATCGGCAACCGCGAGCAGCCACGCTACTACGACGACTTCACGGGCTGCGGCAACACCGTCAACCTCGAGCATCCGCGGGCGCTGCAGCTGGTGATGGATTCGCTGCGCTACTGGGCCGAGGAGATGCACGTCGACGGCTTCCGCTTCGACCTCGCCGCCGCGCTGGCGCGCGAGGACGGCAAGGTCGAGGACCTCGGCGGCTTCTTCGACACGATCCGCCAGGACCCGGTCCTCAATCGCGTCAAGCTGATCGCCGAACCCTGGGACCTCGGCGACGGCGGCTACCAGGTCGGCAAGTTCCCGGCCGGCTGGGCGGAATGGAACGACCGCTATCGCGACGGGCTGCGCAGCTTCTGGAAGGGCGACGAGGGGCGCCTCGGCGACATGGCGCAGCGACTGACCGGCTCGCAGGACCTCTACGGCTGGTCTGGCAAGCGGCCGAGCGCGAGCATCAACTTCGTCACGGCGCACGACGGGTTCACGCTGAACGACCTCGTGTCGTACGACGGGAAGCACAACCAGGCCAACGGCGAGGACAACCGCGACGGCAGCGACAACAACCTGTCGTGGAACTGCGGCGCCGAGGGGCCGACCGACGACGAAGGCGTGAACGCGCTACGCGAGCGACAGAAGCGCAACTTCCTGGCGACGCTGCTGCTCTCGACCGGCGTGCCGATGCTGCTGGCCGGCGACGAGCGCGGCAACAGCCAGGGCGGCAACAACAACGTCTACTGCCAGGACAACAAGATCGGCTGGATCGACTGGACGCCGTCGCCGGCACGCGCCGCGCTGACCGCGTTCACCAGCCGCCTGATCGCGCTGCGCCGCGACCATCCGTCGTTTCGTCGTCGCAACTTCTTCGTCGGCCAGCCGATCGACGACGACCCGCTGCACGACGTGCGATGGCTGAAGACCGACGGCTCGGAGATGCAGGTCGGCGACTGGGGCACCTGTCGCGCACTCGTGATGCTGATCTCGGGACATGGCCTCTCGGAGCGCGGCCCGCGCGGCGAGAAGCTGTTCGACGACGACTTCCTGCTGCTCGTCAACGGAGGCCACGACGCCGTGGAGACGATCCTGCCGGCCGCCGACGGGCTTGGCTGGCGCCTCCTCCTCGACACCGCGCTGGCGCAGGCGCCGGGCGAGGGCGCGGAGTCTGCGTGGGCGGAGGCGAGCTATCCGTTGCAGGGACACTCGGTGGCGCTGCTGAGCCGGGGCCGGGCGGTGCCTTGAGACGCGCCCACGAGATGCCCTTCGGCGCTGCGGTGCTCGAAGCCGGCGGCGTCCGCTTCGCGCTCTGGGCACCTGGCATCGAGCAGGTCCGGCTCGAACTCGTCGCCAGGTCGGGCAGCGACAGGCATGCCAGCGGCATCGGTCTGCCGATGGAGCGCGGCGGCGACGGCTGGCACGTGCGGGTGGTGAGCGACGCGCAGGCCGGCGACCGCTACCGCTTCCGGATGCCCGATGGTCTGGCGGTTCCCGACCCGGCCTCGCGCTTCAATCCCGGCGACGTCCACGCCGCCAGCGAGGTGGTCGACCCGCGTGCCTACGAATGGCGCGATGCGGCATGGCGCGGCCGGCCCTGGACGGAGGCGGTGATCTACGAGCTGCATGTCGGCAGCTTCACCGCCGAAGGCAGCTTCGTCGCCGCGATCGCGCAGCTCGGCGACCTCGCCGAGCTCGGCGTCACGGCGATCGAGCTGATGCCGCTTGCCGATTTCCCCGGCGGGCACAACTGGGGCTACGACGGCGTGCTGCCGTTCGCGCCCGATGCCGCCTACGGCACGCCCGACGAGCTCAAGGCGCTCGTCGATGCAGCGCACGGCCTCGGCCTGATGGTCTTCGTCGATGTCGTCTACAACCACTTCGGCCCCGACGGCAACTACCTCTACGCCTATTGCCCGGAGTTCTTCAATCCAGCGCATCGCACGCCCTGGGGCGCAGCCATCAACTTCGATGCGCCGGGGTCGCGGACCGTGCGCGACTTCTTCATCCACAACGCGCTCTACTGGATCGAGGAATTCCACGCCGACGGCCTGCGCATGGACGCGATCCAGACGATCTTCGACGACTCGCCCGTGCACATCGTGCGCGAGATCTG
>JBDTJD010000195.1:0-10813 GCA_039935975.1 Caldimonas sp. | reverse complement strand
GTCGACCTGGCGAGCCGAAGGCGCAGCGGCACGATCGGCGTGGGGGCGTCACCCGAAGGCGTCGGCATCTCGGTCGATGGCCGCTGGGTCGTGGCCGCCGTCGAGGAGACCAACGAGGTCGTCTTCGTCGACACGCGAACGAACGCCCGGGCGTTCGCCGTCAAGGTGCGCGGCAAGAATCCCGAGCACGCCGTGTTCACGCCCGATGGGCGCCATGTCTTCGTCAGTGCCGAGGACGGCCAGGCCGTCGACATCATCGACGTCGCGCAGCGTGCGCAGGTGGCGCAGATTGCGGTCGGGGTCCGCCCGCGCGGCATCGCCTTCTCGCCCGACAGCGCGCGTGCGTATGTAGCCGCCGAGAGCTCGAACGAGCTCTATGTCATCGACGCCCGCGCGTACACGGTGCTGTCGCGCATCAAGGTGGGCCTGCGCAGCAACGGCGTCGCCGTTCATCCCGACGGCCGATATCTGTACGTCTCCAACGGCGGCGACGCGACGGTCTCGGTGATCTACTCCGGGACGGCGACCGTCGTTGCCACCATCCCGGTCGGCCAGCGTCCCTGGAACATGGCCCTCACGCCCGACGGTCGCAAGCTCTACGTTGCGTGCGGGCGATCGGGCAGCGTCTCGGTCATCGACACCGGGAAGAACACGAAGATCGCGGACGTGCCCGTCGGCAAGCTGCCGTGGGGCGTCGCCATCCGTTGACCCCGCGCCGGTCGAGCTGCTCCGCGACGCTGCCGCAGACGCGGCCGACGCGGCTTGCTGCACGTCGCCGGCGCACGGCGTTCCTCACGCTGCTCGTCGTGCTCGGCGGCTTGTCGTCGGTCTGCCGCGCCGACGAGGCGCCGGCCGCACCGTCGGTGCTGCCACCGGTGAACGTCGTCGGGACGACCCCCCTGCCCGGCCTCGACCTGCCGCAGGATCGCATCCCGGCACCGGTGCAGACGGCCACCGGCGCGGAGATCGACCGCCGTGGCGCGCTCTCGATCGCCGACTTCATGAACCGGCGCTTCGGCAGCGTCCACGTCAACGACATCCAGGGCAACCCGCTACAGCCGGATATCAGCTATCGCGGCTACACGGCCTCGCCGCTGCTCGGCACGCCGCAAGGACTGTCGGTCTTTGTCGACGGCGTCCGCATCAACCAGCCGTTCGGCGACGTCGTCAGCTGGGACCTGCTGCCGCGCTCGGCCATCGCCTCGATCACGCTGATGCCGGGCTCGAATCCGCTGTTCGGCCTGAACACGCTCGGCGGCGCGCTTGCGGTGCAGACCAAGAGCGGCGACAGCCACCCCGGCTCGTCGCTGCAGATCAGCGCCGGCAGCCATGGCAGCGCGCGCGTCGAGCTCGAGGCCGGCGGGAACGACATGCGCGGCCTGAGCTGGTTCGGCACGGCAAACGTCTTCAGGGACGGCGGTTGGCGCGACGCCTCGCCGTCGCGGCTCGGCCAGGTCTTCGGCAAGCTCGGCTGGCATGACGGCGCGACCCAGGTCTGGCTCAGCGCCAGCGGCGCGTCGAGCGACCTCTACGGCAACGGCCTCCAGGACGGGCCGCTGCTCGCGAGTCGTTACGCCAGCGTCTACACCCGCCCCGACCGGACGCGCAACGACGCCGGCCTCGCCAGCGTCGCCTTCACCCACGACGTCGGCGAGCGCTGGTCGCTGTCGGGGCAGCTTTACCTGCGCCGCATCGGCAGCCGCACCCTCAACGGCGACGTCAACGCCGACGCTCTCGACCAGTCGCTCTACGCGCTTTCTGCCTCCGACCGCGCCGCCTTGAGCGCGGCGGGAATCGGTGCACCAGCGACCGTCGATGCGTCGACGACGCCGTTTCCCTATCTGCGCTGCATCGCGCGGGTGCTTCAGGACGGCGATGCCGCCTCGGCCTGCAACGCCCTGCTCAACCGCAGCCGCAGCATGCAGACAAACGGTGGCATCACGGTGCAGGCGAGCGGCCGGGTCGCCGCCGGCGCGGCCTTGCACCAGCTCGTCGTCGGCGCCGCCTTCGATGCCAGCCGCACCCGCTTCGAGCAGAGCACCGACGCCGGCTTTCTCGCCGCCGACCGCAGCGCCACCGACGCCGGAGTGTGGCTGGCCGGGCGCGGCGTCGACGTCGATGCGGCGTTGCCGGAGAGCGCCGTCAGCCTCGGCGCGCGCACCCGCACCGCGAGCCTGTTCGGCGCCGACACGATCTCCTTCGGCAGCGATCTGCACCTCACCGCCGCGGCGCGCTACAACCGCACGACGGTCGCCAACCGCGACGCGCTCCATCCGGCCCCCGACCCCGCCTCGCTCGACGGCGACCATGTCTTCGCGCGTCTCAACCCGGCGCTCGGCGCGAACTGGAATCCGAGCCGTGCGCTGCACCTCTACGCTGGGTACAACGAGAGCAGCCGGACGCCGACCGCGATCGAGCTCGGCTGCGCCAACCCGGATCAGCCGTGCAAGCTGCCGAACGCGCTCGCCGGCGACCCGCCGCTGCGCCAGGTCGTCAGCCACACGATCGAGGCCGGCCTGAACGGCGAGGCCTTCGGCCAGGTCCACTGGCGCGCCGGCTTGTTTCGCTCCGACAACCACGACGACCTGCTGTTCGTGAGCAGCGACGCGTCGGGCCACGGCTACTTCCGCAACTTCGGCCGGACCCGGCGCCAGGGGCTGGAGCTCGGCGCGGCGGCGAGCGTCGGGCGCGTCAGCGTCGACCTGGCCTGGACCCTCCTCGACGCCCGCTTTCGCAGCCGCGAGACGCTCAACGGCAGCGGCAACAGCAGCAACGACGCGGGGCCCGGTCTGGCCGGCACGATCGCGATCATGCCCGGCGATCGCCTGCCGCTCGTGCCACGGCAGATCTTCAAGGCCGGCCTGGGCCTCGCCCTGGATGCGGACGTGCGGCTCGACGTGGACCTGTTCGCCGCCTCCGGTGCAAGCGCGCGCGGCAACGAGAACAGAGGGCACGTCGCCGACGGCACGTTCTACCTCGGGCCGGGCCGCTCGGCGGGATACGCCGTCGCCAACCTCGGCCTGAGCGTGCGCGCGACGCCAGCTCTGAGTTTCTTCGGCCGGATCGGCAACGTCTTCGATCGCCGCTATGCCACGGCGGCCCAGCTCGGCGTCACCGCCTTCGACGCCGGTGGCCGATTCGTCAGTCGGCCCTTCCCGGCCGACGCCGAAGGGCGCTATCCCCTGCGCAGCTCGACCTTCTACGCACCGGGCGCGCCGCGCGCCGTCAGTCTGGGACTGCGCTACAGCTTCGAGTGACCCGGCGCGCCGGCGCACGCTATTCTCCCGCCATGTACATGCGGTTCTTCGGCCTGAAGCAGCAGCCGTTCTCGCTCGCGCCGGATCCGCGTTATCTCTACATGAGCAAGCGCCACCGCGAGGCGCTTGCGCACCTTCTCTACGGCGTCGGCGGCGGCGGCGGCTTCGTCCTGCTCTCGGGCGAGATCGGCGCCGGCAAGACGACCGTCTGCCGCTGCTTCCTCGAGCAGATCCCGAAGCGCTGCAACGTCGCCTACATCTTCAATCCCAAGCTCACCGTGATGGAGCTGGTGAAGTCGATCTGCGACGAGTTCCACGTCCCGATCGACCTCGCCGCCGGCCAGCAGGTGACGGTCAAGACCTACGTCGACGCCCTCAACGACTTCCTGCTCAAGACCCACGCCGTCGGCCAGAACAACGTGCTGATCATCGACGAGGCGCAGATGCTCTCGCCGGACGTCCTCGAGCAGCTGCGCCTGCTCACCAACCTCGAGACCAACGAGCGAAAGCTGCTCCAGATCGTCCTCATCGGCCAGCCCGAGCTGCGCACGATGCTCGAGCGACCCGATCTCGAGCAGCTGGCGCAGCGCGTGATCGCGCGCTTCCACCTGCATGCGCTCTCGCTGAAGGAGACCGAGCACTACATCCGTCATCGCCTGTCGGTGGCCGGCATGACCCGGGCGATTCCCTTCGACCGCCAAGCGCTCACCCGCATCCACGAGATCGCACGCGGCGTGCCGCGCCGCATCAACCTGCTCTGCGACCGGGTGATGCTCGGCGCCTACGCGCACGGCCGCCAGAACGTCGACGTCGCGATGATCGACAAGGCGGCGCGCGAGGTGTTCGGCCGATCGGAGGCCGGCGGCTCCGACCGCGGATCGTCCGAGCGCAGCGGGCCGGCGCTCGGCTGGATCGTCGCCGGCTCGCTCGCGCTCGGCGCTCTTGCGGCGTTCGGCGTGTATGCCGGCTGGCGCCACGTCGTCGCGCCCGAGCCGACACGCGTCGCCGCTGCGGCGTCGGCACCGCGTGCGGCAGCCAGCGGCAGCGTCACCGGCGCCGCCGCCGCATCCTCGCCAGCCAGCGGGGCGGCGGCCGTGCGCTCGGCCGCCGCCGCGTCGGCCCTGCCGGCCAGCGCCGCCGCAGCGCCGAAGCCTGTCGTGGCTGCGGGGCCGATCCTCGACAGCGCGGCCCTCGCCACCCAGCTCGAGACCTTCGAGCAGGATGAGCGTTCGGCCTGGCGCGAGCTCGCGCCGATGTGGGGCATCGATCCGGGCAGCGCCGATCCCTGCGCTGCCGCCTTGCGCCAGCAGGTGCGCTGCGCGAAGTTCGGCAGCACGCTGTCGCTGCTGCGCCAGCTCGGCCGGCCGGGCATCGTCGCCCTGCGCGACGGCAACGGCCACACCGTCTACGCCACCCTCGTTGGCCTCGGCGACAAGACCGTGACGCTGCGCGCCGGCGACCAGACGCTGGTCGCCCAGAACTCGGCCTTCGTGAAGGCCTGGCGCGGCGAGTTCGGCACTCTCTGGCGCATGCCGCCGGGCTATGTCTCGCCGGTCGCCGAAGGCGCGTCCGGGCCGGTGGTCGACCGCCTCGCGGCGCTGCTCGCGCGCGCCGGCAACGAGCCCGCGCCCGGCCCTGCGCAGGTGATGGATGCAGCCCTGCGCGCCAAGGTCGCACAGTTCCAGTCGGGCCACGGCCTCACCGCGGCCGGCCGCGCCGGACCGACGACCTTCATGCAGCTCAATCGCGCCACCGGCGTCGACGAGCCTCGCCTCGGCGGCGACGGCCTCGCGCCTTAGCGTCAACAGGCCCCACCATGTCGTACATCCTCGATGCCCTGCGCCGCGCCGAAGCCGAGCGGGAGCGCGGCGCGGTGCCGAGCCTGGCCTCGCAGCAGCATTCGATCGAGGTCGAGGACGAAGCCCCGCCTCGCTCGCGCGGGCTCGTCTGGGCGGTCATCGGTCTGGCGTTCGCGCTGATCGCGACGCTCGCCTGGATGCTGCTCGGCAGCCATGGGACAGCGCCGCGCGAGATCGTCCAGGCGCCGGCGACGCCCGCGCCGGTCGCACCCGCGGAGGTGCCGCGATCGCTCGCCGAGATTGCCGCGACGCCGAGCGCGGTCGCGGCGCCGGCACTGCCACCCACGGGCGTTGTCCCTGCAGCGCCTCTGCCCTCGCCTGCGACCCCACCAGTGCCGGCGAGGGCGACGCCTTCGCCTCCCTCGCCCCCCACCCGATCGGTCGAGAAGCCACCGCCGAAGATCGCGCGCGCTGCGCCGAAGGCCGAGCGCATGAAGGCGGCCGCAGCGGCCACCGTTGCCGCACCCGCACCCGCCGGCGCGGCATCCGAGCCGCGCATCTATGCCGTCGCCGAGCTGCCCGAGGCCATCCGGCGTGACCTGCCGCGGATCGCCATCAACGGCTCGAGCTACTCGGGCGATGCCGCGAGCCGGATGGTGATGGTCAACGGCCAGGTCTTCCACGAAGGCGACCAGCTGTCGGCCGGCCTCGTCCTCGACCGGATCCGCCGTCGCTCGGCCGTCTTCGCCTACAAGGGCTACCGCTACGAAGTGATGTTCTGAGCGGCATTCAGGGACTTGCGTTCGTCGCTACGCTTGTCGACGTCACCGAACGGAGTTCGCCATGCTCGTCGTCTGCCCGCACTGCCTTGCCGCCAACCGCGTCCCCGCCGAGCGGACACGCGAGGATCCGGTCTGCGGCAAGTGTGGACAAGCCCTGCTCGACGGCCTGCCTGCGGTGCTCGACGACGGCACTTTCGCGCGCTTCGTCGAGCGCAGCGAAGTGCCCGTGATCGTCGACTTCTGGGCCTCCTGGTGCGGCCCGTGTCGCGCGATGGCGCCCCAGTTCGAGGCGGCCGCGAAGCAGCTGAAGGGCCGGGCCGTGTTCGTCAAGGTCGACAGCGACGCGAGCCCGCAGACGTCGGCGCGCTTTGCGATCCGCAGCATCCCGACGATGGTCCGGCTCGACGGCGGTCGCGAGACGCGGCGCCAGTCGGGCGCGGTGCAGGCGGCGCAGATCGTCGCGTGGGCCGACGTCGCGCCGTAGCACTTCACAATCTGCGCCAACCACAAGGAGACGGCATGGCGGCGATCGGCTTCATCGGTGCATCGGGCTTGATGGGACACGGCATGGCGAAGAACCTGCTCGCCGGCGGTCACACCTTGTCGCTCACCGTGCACCGCAAGCGCGAGCGCGTCGCCGACCTGCTCGCCGCCGGCGCGGTCGAGCAGAAGACGCCGGCCGAGCTCGCGTCGGTAAGCGCCATCGTCTTCCTCTGCGTCACCGGGTCGCCGCAGGTCGAGGCCACGGTCGAAGGGCCGCTCGGCCTGCTCGCCGGTGCGCGGCCGGGCCTGGTCATCGTCGACTGCTCGACCAGCGAGCCCGACTCGACCGCGCGCCTGCGCGGGATCGCCGCCAAGGCCGACGTCGTGCTCGTCGACGCGCCGCTCGCACGCACGCCGCTCGAGGCAGAGGCCGGCAGGCTCAACGTCATGGTCGGCGCCGACGACGCCACCTTCGCACGACTCGAGCCGGTGCTGCGCGCCTTCGCCGAGAACGTCTTCCACGTCGGCGGCCCCGGTGCCGGCCACATCGTCAAGCTGCTCAACAACTTCATCGGGCAGGCAATCTGCACGGCCACCGCCGAAGCGTTCGCCGTCGGCCAGCGCGCCGGCATCGACCCGCAGCGGCTGGTCGACATCGTCTCGGCCGGTGCCGTCAACTCGGGCCTTTTCCAGTCGATGGCGAAGACGCTGCAGGGCGATCTCGGCGCGCTGCGCTTCGAGCTCGACAACGCCAGGAAGGACGTGCGCTACTACACCCACCTCGCCGAGGGCCTCGCGATCCCGACCCTCGTCGGCGAGGCGGTGCACCAGTCGCTCGTCGTCGCCAGCGCGCTCGGCTACGGCAAGAAGTTCGTGCCCTCGCTCGTGCAGGCGCAGGAGCAGCTCACCGGCGCCAAGCTCGTCCCGTGAGGGCGTCCGCGGCCCGGCGGGCCGACGAATCGCCGCAGGCGTGGACGGTGGTGTGGGCGGCCTTCGCCTGCGTCGCGGTCATCTTCGGCGTGGCCTACTCGTTCGCTGCCTTCTTCCGCTCGTTCGCCGCCGAATTCCACGCCGAGCGCGCCGACGTCTCCCTGATCTTCGGCCTTTCGGGGTTGATCTACTTCCTGCTCGGTGCCGGCGCCGGCATGCTGGCCGACCGCTTCGGACCGCGCCTGGTCTGCGCGTTCGGCATGGCGATCATCGCCGCGGGCCTCTTCGCGAGCAGCCTCGCGCAGTCGATGGCGGCGATCTACCTCGCCTGGGGTGCCGGCCTCGGCATCGGCATCGGCCTCGTCTACGCGCCCTCGATCGCGAGCGTGCCGCCGTGGTTCACGCACCGGCGCGCCTTCGCGGCAGGCATCGCGAGTGCCGGCATCGGCGTCGGCACGCTCGCCGTGCCGCTCCTGGCGACGACCGCGATCGACGCGCTCGGCTGGCGCCACGCGCTGCAGGCGATCGCCCTCGGCGTGCTCGTCGTCGGCGTCGGCGCGGCGCTGCTCGTGCGCCGGGCGCCGGCGCGCGGTGCGCCCGGCGTGGCGGCCGCCGGCGTGACGTTGAAGGAGGCGATCGCCAGCCGGCGCTTTCGATGGATGTATGCGGCCTGCGTGATGGCGGCGCCGGCCATGTTCATCCCGTTCGCCCACGTGTCGGCGGCGGCGCGCGACCTCGGCGTCGGCGACGCGCGCGCCGTCGGCCTCGTCGGCCTGATCGGCGTCGGCAGCATCGTCGGCCGCTTCGCCATCGGCGGCCTCGCCGACCGGCTCGGTCGCATCGCGAGCATCGCCCTTCTCGAAGCGTCGATGGGCGCGTGCTACCTGCTCTGGCTCGGCGCCGGCGGCTACGTCGCGCTCGCGGTCTTCTCGCTCTGGCTCGGGCTCAGCTACGGCGGCATCGTCTCGCTGATGCCGGCGATCTGCATGGACCTCTTCGGCGCGCGCGCCGTCTCGAGCATCCTCGGCGCGCTCTACAGCGGCGCGGCGTTCGGCAATCTCCTCGGGCCGGTCGTGGCCGGCGCGGTGTTCGACCGAACCGGCAGCTACACGACCGTCATCTGGGCTTGCGTGATCCTGTCCGCCGGCGCGGCTCTCGCCTCGGCGCAGCTGCTGCGCGACCGCCGGCCGCTCTACTGACCGAGGGTCATGGCGCGTACCGGACGCGGTAGATCGCGCCGGCCATGTCGTCGCTGACGAGAAGCGAGCCGTCGGGCAACGGCAGCACGTCGGCCGGCCGACCCCAGACCGACTCGCGACCGCTGGCGTCGACCTGCAGGAAGCCGTGCAGGAACGGCTCGGGCGCGCTGGCGCGACCCTGGCCGTCGATGGCGACGCGCACGACCTGATAGCCGCTCTTTCGGCTCCGGTTCCAGGAGCCGTGCTCGGCGATGAAGATGCTGCCGCGATAGGCGGGCGGGAACTGGGTGCCGACGTAGAAGCGCATGCCGAGGGCGGCGACATGCGCGCCGAGCCGAGCCGCGGGCGCAGTGAACTCGCTGCATGGGCGCTGCTTGCCGAACTCCGGATCGGGCAAGTCGCCCTGGTGGCAGAACGGGAAGCCGAAGTGCTCGCCGACATGCGTGAGATGGTCGAGCTCGTCGGCCGGCAGGTCGTCGCCGAGCATGTCGCGACCGTTGTCGGTGAACCAGAGCGACTTGTCGGCCGGGCTCCAGTCGAAGCCGACCGAGTTGCGCACGCCATGCGCCACCGTCTCGATCGCGCCACCGTCGGCGCTCATCCGCTGGATCACGCCGTGGCGGTCGTCGGGCAGGCAGACGTTGCACGGCGCGCCGACCGCGACGTAGAGCTTGCCGTCCGGCCCGAAGGCGATGAACCGGCGACCGTGGTGCGAATCGGTCGGGAACCTGTCGCTGACCACGACCGGAGCGGGCGGCTGCGCCAGGCGATCGTCGATGCCGTCGTAGCGCAGCACCTTGCCGGACGCGCCGACGTAGAGCTTGCCGTCGCGCCAGGCGACGCCCGTCGGAGAGGAAAGATCGGCGGCAATCGTCCGCGCCTTCGCTCGGCCGCTCGCGCCGTACTCGACCGCGTAGACCTTGCCGGCGTTGCTGCCGACGTAGACAACGCCAGCGCCGTCGCTGCCCTGGCGGCCGAGCGTCATGGCGCGAGCGCTCGGCACCGCGTCGGTCAGGAGCTCGACGCGAAAGCCCGGCGGCGTGCGCAGCTTGTCGAGCTCGACGGCGGCGTGTGCATCGCGCATCGCGCCCGTCGCGAAGATCGTGGCGAGCAGCGCGGCGCCGAGGCTGGCGGCGGACATCGGCGAGCGAACAGCCGACCGGACGATGGCCATGGTCACGCCGTCTCCTTGGCTAGCCGCGTGCCGTCGCATCGGTGCGCGCGCCGGCGACGCCGACCTTCTCGCCCGCGGCACGGATCTCGCCCCAGGTGACCGCGTCGATCGCAATCCCTTCCCTCATCCGCCTCGCGCGCGTCTCGCGCTCCGGCTCGCCCGGCGTGCGCACGCGGCCGACGCCGGGCTGCGGCGGCGACGCGGTGGCATAGGCGACGAAGCCCTCCATCTCGCGCGCCAGGTTCGCGGCCGTGCCGAGCCGCTCCGGGTCGACCAGGATCGAGAACATGCTGTTCAGCACGCGGCGCCTGCCGTCGGTGACGGCGCGCCCGGTGTCGCCACCGGCGAGCGCGCCGCCGAGCAGCTCGCAGATCAGCGCCAGGCCGCCACCCTTGTGCTCACCGAACGGCAGCAGCGCGCCGAGCGGCTCGATCACCGTGAAGCGCGGGTTCGTCGTCGGCTCGCCGTGGTTGTCGATCAGGATGCCCGGATCGATCGACTCGCCCTTGTTGTGCGCGACGCGGGTCTTGCCCTGGGCGATCTTGCTGGTCGCGAAGTCGAGGACGATCGGATCACCCCCCGGTCGCGGGATGCCGACGCAGAAGGGGTTGGTGCCGAGGCGCGCGTCGCGGCCGCCGAACGGCGCCACGACCGGCCGCGAGAGCACGTTGACGAAGTGGATCGAGACGAGGCCCGCCGCGATGCACTGCTCGGCCCAGTGGCCGATCCGGCCGAGGTGATGCGAGTGAGCGAGGCCGACGACGCAGACGCCGTGCTCGCGCGCCCGGGCGATGCCGAGCGCCATCGCCTCGCGGCCGATCACCTGGCCGTAGCCGTGCTGGCCGTCGAGAGTCAGCAGGGCGCCGCTGTCCTGGCGGACGGCGACGTGGGCGTTGACCGTGAGGCCACCCTCCAGCACCGCATCGACGTAGCGCGGCACCATGCCGACGCCGTGCGAATCGTGGCCGCGCAGGTTGGCCTCGACGAGGTTGTCGGCGACCGTCGCGGCCTCATCGTCGTGCGAGCCGGCGGCGACGACGATGGCTTTGACGGCGGCAGCGAGCGGCGCGGGTGTCAGGGTGCGGATGTCGGTCATGGCGTCATCGAGGGGCTGCGAAGGGAGCAAGCGTAACAAGCGCCGGGATTCGGACGGCACGCCTGCGCCGCGCGGCGAGTGGTGGCACATTTG
>JBDTJD010000194.1:0-30824 GCA_039935975.1 Caldimonas sp. | reverse complement strand
GAAGGGCCTGGCAGCGATGTCAGGCCCTTTCTGTTTCCGGCGGCGAAGGGCTGCGTCAAGCCCGACGCTCGCACCGGTCGAATCTCGTTGCGACTATTCGGCCGGCCAGTGATGCAGCCGGCGCGTGCCGCCGCCCTGCCGGTCGGCCCGCACGTCTTGCGCCAGTTCCTGATTTGCTTGAACGGCCGCGCCAGTGAGCAGCTCCAGCGCGCGATCGAGTGCGGAAGCGGTCTCTTCGTCGAGTGCGTCCATCAGACGGCTGTTGAGCGCGGCGATATGCGGAAAAATCTCGTCGTACAGGCGCCTGCCCGCCGCCGTCAATGCCACCTGGGCGCGACGCGCATCCTGAAGCAGCGGCCGCCGCCTGACCAGCCCCTTGCCCGCCAGGCTCGTGACAGCGCGCGAGGTGCGCGGTCGGTCGAGGTGGGCCTGCTCCGCAAGCGCCGAGGGCGACAAGGTGTCGTGCACGGCCAGCAGCGCAAGCACACGCCATTCGCGTCTGGAGATCCCCCATTTCCCCTCCATCCAGCGCGTCACCGGCCCCGTCGCCTCGGCATAGAGGCGCATCAGGCGGTAGTTCAGGAACTGTTCGACCGTGCGGGGCGCGCGCAGACTCAGGGTCATCAGGGAGATCAGTTGATTTCAACAATCATTTTGACCTGCCTACGATGCATACCCCCCGTCCCCATGCCGGATCGCCCAGGATCCCTCGGCATGATTCACTGGTTGCAACCGGAGTTTCTTATGCGATCGTTCCCCACGGCCTCGTTTCGGACATGGGTTCCCGCCGGAATCTCTCTCGGACTCGCACTGCTCGGCGCTGTCGGCACCGCACAGGCGCAAACCATCCACGCGGGCTCGATCACCAACAGCCCGCCCATGATCGCGTACGCGTCCGACGGCACCACCCTGCAGGGCGTGATCGTCGACCTGGCCGCCGCCATGAGCAAACAGATGGGGCGCACGATCGAGTTCAAGCCGATGGCATTCCCGGCGCTTCTACCGGCCATGCAGGCGAAGAACATCGACGTCGCGTTCTCGCTGATGAACGACACGGCCGAGCGCCAGAAGGTCGTCGATTTCGTCGACTTCTACAACCTGGGCACGCGCCTCCTGATCAAGAAGGGCAACCCCGAAAAAGTCGGCGGGCTCGACACGCTGTGTGGCAAGACGGTCGCCACCGTCAAGGGTTCGACCCAGATCGCGCTCGTCGACGACGCCGATGCGAAGTGCAAGGCCGCCAACAAGCCGGCCATCGAGAACCTCCAGTATGCGCAGCCAGCGGATGCGCGTCTGCAAGTGCAGACCGGCCGGGTCGCAGCCTTCTTCGGCAACTCGCCGGTCATGGTGTACCTGGCGGCCACCGCGGGCGATGGCACGGTGTTCGACGTGGTGCCGGGCGAATACCAGCCGGTGCCGCTGGGCATCGCCGTCGCCAAGGACAACACCGCCTTGCGCGATGCCCTGCAGAAGTCGTTGACCGCGTTGATGGCTGACGGAACCTACCGCAAGATTCTGGAAAAGCACGGCGTCGCCGGAGGCGCGCTGACGGCTGCAAAGATCAACGGTGGCACCTGAAGCGTCCGCTGGCGGCGTGACCGTGGCAGCGCGAACGGCACCGCCGCGGGTGCGCACGGTGCCGGTGCGGCGGCCGGGGCTGTGGATCAGCAGCGCGGTGGTGCTGGTGCTGTTCGGGTGGGTGGCGATCGCGGTGGCGCGCAATCCCAACATCCAGCACTCGGTCATCTGGCAGTACCAGTTTGCGCCGGCGATTCTTGCGGGGCTGCGCACCACCGTCATCCTCGCCTTGCTGGCCGCGGTGATCGGTGTGGTGCTCGGCGTGTTGCTGGCCGTGATGCGCTTGTCGGACAGCCGCCTGCTGCGCGGCTTCAGCGGCTTCTACATCTGGATCATGCGCGGCACGCCCCTGTTGGTGCAGATCCTGATCTGGGGCAACTTCGCCTTGTTGTTCCAGCACATCGGACCGTTCAAGACCAACGATGTGCTGACCCCATTCGTCGCCTCGCTGGTGGCGCTGGGGCTCAACGAGGCCGCATACATGGCCGAGGTGGTACGCGGCGGCATCCTGGCGGTCGACCGCGGGCAGTTCGAAGCCTCCACGGCGCTCGGCATGCGCCGTGCGCTGGCCTTGCGGCGCATCGTGCTGCCGCAGGCCATGCGCGTCATCGTGCCGCCGGCGGGCAACCAGTTCATCTCGCTGCTCAAGGCCACCTCGCTGGTGTCGGTCATCGCGGGCGGCGACCTGTTGACGGCGGCCGAGAACATCTCATCGGCCAATCTGCACACGATCGAGCTGATGCTGGTCGCGACCTTCTGGTACCTCACGCTGACCTCGATCACCGGGTTCGGTCAATACTTTCTGGAGCGACGCCTGGCACGCGCTACTGCGAGCGGCCATGGCAATCGATAACAGCCGCCCGCCGCTGCTGCAGGCACTCGGCGTGTACAAGCGCTTCGGCAAGGACGAGGTGCTCAAGGGCATTGACTTCGACGTTCACAAGGGCGAAGTGTTCTGCCTGATCGGCCCTTCGGGCTCGGGCAAGAGCACGGTGCTGCGATGTATCAACCACCTCGAGAGGATGGACGCCGGTCGCATCCTGCTCGACGGCGAACTGATCGGCTATCGCGACGGCGGCGACCGCCTGTTCGAGCTGAGCGAAAGCGCCGTTTGCGCGCAGCGGCGCCAGATCGGCATGGTGTTTCAGCGCTTCAATCTGTTCGCGCACCAGACCGCGCTGCAGAACGTGTTGGAGGCACCCCGGCACGTGCTGCGCGAAGCGCCCGCCGTCGCACGCGAACGCGCCACCTCGCTGCTGGCACAGGTGGGGCTTGCTCACAAGGCCGACGCCTACCCGTCACAGCTTTCGGGTGGCCAGCAGCAGCGCGTGGCGATCGCGCGTGCGCTCGCGATGCAGCCCAAGCTGATGCTGTTCGACGAGCCTACGTCGGCACTCGACCCCGAACTGGTCGACGAGGTGCTGGGTGTGATGCGTGCGCTGGCGGCCGCAGGCACCACCATGATCGTCGTCACCCACGAGATGGCTTTTGCACGCGATGTCGCACATCGCGTCGCGTTCATGGACGCCGGCGAGATCGTCGAATCCGGCGCGCCCGGCGAGATTCTGGAGCAGCCGCAGCACGAGCGCACGCGCAGCTTCCTTTCGCGCGTCATCGCGCCGCCGCAAGGCCGCTAGGTACAGGAGCTCGGACGTGGCGCGCAACGTGTTGTTCATCATGGCCGACCAGCTCCGGCGCGACCACCTCGGCTGCTACGGCCACCCGTACCTGCGCACTCCGAACCTCGACGCGCTGGCGCGGCGTGGCGTGCGTTTCGAGCAGGCGCACGTCAATTCCGGCGTGTGCGGCCCTTCGCGCATGAGCTTTTACACCGGCCGCTACCCATCGAGCCACGGCGCCACCTGGAACCGGGTGCCACTGTCGGTCGCCGAGATCACGCTGGGCGAGTACCTGCGCGACGCAGGCCGCAGCCTCAAGCTCGCGGGCAAGACGCATGTGATGCCAGACCGCGCCGGCATTGCGCGGCTGCACATCGATCACGAGCCCGATTTCGCAGCGCTGCTGGCGCGGGGCAGCTTCGAGGAGATCGACCGCTACGACGGCCACCACGCGCCGGGTCGCGAAAGCGGCTATGCCGACTACCTGCGCGCACACGGCTACGACAGCGCCGACCCGTGGAGCGATTTCGTGATCTCCGCCGAGGCGCCTGGCGGGCGCATCGTCAGTGGCTGGCACATGCGCAACGTGCACCTGCCCGCGCGCGTGGCCGAGCCGCATTCCGAAACCGCGTACATGACCGATCAGGCGATCGACTTCGTGCGCCGCCAGGGCGACGCGCCGTGGTCGCTGCACCTGAGCTACGTGAAGCCGCACTGGCCCTACATGGCCCCGGCGCCCTATCACGCCCGTTACACCGCCGACCAGTGCCTGCCGGTGCTGCGCACCCAAGCCGAGCTGCAGAACGCCCACCCGGTTGTCGAGGCCTATCGCCAGAGCGAAGAGAGCCAGAGTTTTTCGATGGACGAGTGCATCCGCGTCGTGCGGCCCGCTTACCAGGGCCTGATCGAGCAACTCGACATGCATCTGGGGCGCCTGTTCGAGGCGATGGACGGCACCGGTGTGCTGAACGACACGCTGATCGTCTTCACGGCCGATCACGGTGACTTCCTGGGCGACCACTGGCTGGGCGAGAAGGAGCTGTTCTACGACATGGTGCAGCGCGTGCCGCTGATCGTGGTCGATCCCGATGCGGCGGCCGACGCGACGCGCGGCTCGGTCGAGCATCGATTCGCGGAGAGCGTCGACATCGTGCCGACGGTGCTCGAAACGCTCGGCATCGCGCAGCCGACGCACCGACTCGAAGGACGCAGCCTGCTGCCCCTGCTGCACGGTCAAGCGGTGAAGTGGCGCGACGCGGTGTATTCCGAGCTGGACTACAGCTTCAAGGACGCGCGCCGGCTGTTGGGCGTGACGCCGAGCAACGCGCGCGGCTACTCATCGAAAGATGCACGCTGGCGGTACGTGTACTGGCTCGACGCGCCCGAACAGCTCTACGACCTGACAAGCGACCCCGACGAGATGCACGACCTGGGTCGCGACGCCTCGACCGAGGCGGTGCGCAGCACCTTGCGGAGCAATCTGCTCGATTGGCTGGCGCGGCGCAAACGGCGCACCACGCTGACCGACGACGAGGTCGAGCGGGGCACTGCCGCGCACAAGAAGGCCGGCGTGTTTTTCGGGCAATGGTGAACGGTGGTGGAGAGCATCTGGTCAGCTCCGAACGAGACTCCCGCAAACAGCTGGGCCGAGCCCAGTTCACGCTTCTCGCGTGCTCCGCATCGCCCCTATTGAAGGTGATACCGCGGTAGGTTGATCGTGAACACACAGCCGACGCCAGGCACGTCCCGCGCGCTCAGGGTGCCGCTCTGCGACTCGACGCTCTGCCGGGCGATGGACAGTCCCAGCCCGAGACCCGTCCTGTCGCCCCCGTGCTGCGCAAAGGGCGCAAATGCCGTTGACGTCATCGTGGCGGGCAGTCCCCCGCAATGGTCGCTCACGTCGATCAGGATGCGTTCTTGCAGTGCATAGGCGTTCAGGGTCACCTGGGTGAGAGGGTGGGTGAACTTGAAAGCGTTGTGGAGCAGGTTGGACACCGCTGCCATGACTAGCTCTCGGTCTGCGTAGATCCCGAGAAGCGGGTCGACTTCAGCAGCGACAAACGTGCACCCTTGCGCGCGGGCCGCTAGATCGGCACCGGCCTTCGCCTCCGCGATGAACGCGGCGAGCGAAAAGATGGAATGCTTTGGCCCACCACCTGCGGTGAATCGAATCTCGCCCAGCGCGCGATCAATAAGACCTCCGAGGGTCGTCAGGCTCTGTTTCAGCACCGTGCCGGTCGCGCCGGCGACCGGCAGCGTGCCGGCTTCCAGAGCGTGGAACGCAAGGTTGGCCGTGCCGAGTGCGTTACGCAGATCTTGTGCCAGGGAGCCAAGTCGTTCATCGGCATCGAGTGTCTGCCGCCGCGTGAGCGCAGCTTCCTTTGCAAAGCTGAACTCCGTGACGGCATCGGCGACGACGTTGTCCAGGCAGCGGTTCAGGGTCCGGAATTCGTCGACGGCGAAGGGGGCGTCCCTCTCGTAGGCCAGATCGGTGATGGACTGACACAGGTCGCCATAGTCGTGGACGACCTGATCGACGGTGTATCCCAGCTTCAGCATCTCTTTGCCGTGCGCGGTTGCGCTGATGGCCATCTCGGATCGCTCCAGCGTCTCACCGACAGAGTGCCCCGAAATCCTGACGCTTGCCTCGCTTTCGCCACCCTGCTCGGCTTGCAGCGTCCTCGTCAGCTGATCGAGAAACATCGGAATGCCGTTCTGGAGCTGCTCCTCGGTGGCGACCCGCTCTGCGCGCAGAGCCACTTTGGCCTTGCATCGCGCGATCAGGTCGGAGCGGTTGTTCGCCAGGAAGTTATGCATCATGAAAGTTCGTCACAGTCGGCGGCAAAGCGAATGGGTCGAGTGAGTCAGTGCTTGGGCCTGTCAGGCCGTTTCGGACGCCTGAAACTTCACGTTTGACAGAGGAAGGTTGTTCCCGGCGGTCGAAGGGACAACCTCGCCCAGCGCAGTGATCGTGATCGAACCGAGCTGCGACTGGTGCGGGACGGCAGGGAACTCCATGGCCTCAGCGGGGCGACAGTCCGCGGGCAGCTTGAACGCCGCCGCGCCGACCTGGCCACTCCTGATGTTCCCGCTCAACCGGACCGTGCCGTCCGGCTTCCTGGTGTAGGACGGTGCAGGTTGGCTCGCGCTCGCGGCAAGCCAGCCATTGACCAGGTGGGCCGGTCGAACTCGAACGGCCGCCATCAATGCGTCCCGACGGTCTGCAAGTTCGCGAGTGTTGTTCGGGTCATGATCTCAACGATCTACGCACTTCATCGACCAGGATTGATGCATCGTCGCTTGCCAACGGGGCTCGACGCCTCGACTGCTCATCTGCATTCACGGGTATCTCCTGCACGGACCAAGAATGAGGCAAAGCATGGGCACCGTCTGTGCGGCAGCGCTCTATGCGACCGACGACGGGTCAGACGCTGGCTCGCAACAGCTGGTTTGCCGGCCGGCCCCGAACCTCTTCCCCAGGACTTCAAATCAGTGAAAACGGGCGCAAAAGCCAGAGGGCCATCATGGTGGGAGCCAGGATCGCGACGACCACGCTGATCGGACGGGGCGCCAGGAAGCCTTGAACTCCGTCGATCCGGCGCCGCAGATCGAACCACTGGCCGTTCGCCGCTTTGCACGCCTGTGTGTGACCGTGCAGACTCTCAAAGGCCGGCGGCAACGTTACCGGATCGTCGCTCGACGACGAGGTGTCCCAACGCGCTTTGGCCACGTGTCTTGGGGGTTCAGCTCCGACGTCCATGACCCAGTCTGCCTCGTGCGCTGGGTGCCGTCTGTGCGTTGCGACACTGAGCAGTGGCCGCACCCCGTCAAGCCTTTCGGCGATGGCCCCGCGCCAGGCCCTCATCGGCCGGTGCGGTTTCTGGCACCATAGGCTCCACACGTAACGGGATGAGGTCATGCCGTCGACGGTCAATCCCAGACATAACCATCTCCTCGCCGCCTTGCCTGTCGCCGAATGGCAGCGCTGGCAGCCCCAGCTCCAGCACGTCGAGCTGCCGCTCGGCCAGGTCCTGTACGAGTCGGGTGGCACGATGAGTCACGTGTATTTTCCGACCACGGCCATCGTCTCCTTGCTCTACGTCATGGAAAACGGCGCTTCGGCGGAAATTGCCGTCGTCGGCAACGAAGGCCTGGTCGGCATCTCGCTCTTCATGGGCGGCGAGTCGACGCCCAGCCGGGCGGTCGTCCAGAGCGCAGGACAGGGCTTTCGATTGACCTCGAAGGTCATCAAGGAAGAATTCAACCGCGCACCGGTGCTGCACCTGCTGCTGCGCTACACCCAGGCGCTGATCACGCAGATGGCGCAGACGGCGGTGTGCAACCGGCACCATTCGCTCGACCAGCAGCTGTGCCGCTGGCTGCTGCTGAGCCTCGACCGCCTGCACGGCAGCGAACTCGTGATGACGCAGGAGCTCATCTCGAACATGCTCGGCGTCCGGCGCGAAGGAGTGACCGAAGGCGCGCTCAAGCTGCAGGACGCGGGACTGATCCGCTATTCGCGCGGCCGCATCACCGTCCTCGACCGTCCAGGGCTGGAAAAGCGAACCTGCGAGTGCTACCAAGTCGTCAAGACAGAGTACGACCGACTGTTGCCTGCCACATTGGCTGTCTAGCCAAGCGCGTGAGTGCGTGGTCGAGGCCGACGAGGTCCGTACGTCAACGCACAGACACGCATTCGAGGCACGCGCCATGATGGCGTCATTCGAACGCTGCGACACCGTTCGAGTTCGCACAAGGAGTTCAAGATGTACGGTAACGGTGGCTTCGGCTGGACGTGGTTCCTCTGGATCGGGTTCATGATCATCATGTTCTCGAGCTTCGGCAACTGGGGCTACACATACCGGTTGCACAGGAGATATGGGACGGGCCCGAGCAGCGCGCTCGACATTCTCGACGAGCGCTACGCGCGCGGCGAGATCGCACGCGACGAATACGCACGCATGAAGTCCGAGATCGCGCGGACGCCGGCGGCTGCCACGTAGCGCCCCGTCCGCTCATGCGCAGGAGAGCCGAGCAGTACGCGCGCCCGCGCGCGTCAGAGCGCAGCACCATTGCGACCCGGGGCCACTCCGGCTGCCCCTTCCAGATGAAGGCTCACCCCGCCAGCGATTGCACCCAGGTCGCGATCGCCATCCACGTCGATGTCGCGCTCAGCGGCACCGCGAGCGTCTGGTCGGCGAGCAGCAGGGCGCCACCGATCCAGTAGACCGGATGCGGCCGACCGCGCGTGCGCCAGTCGTAAACCATCGCCGCGACGATCAGCAGATCCATCATCAGCCCGGGCGGCACCGACACGAACACCGGCGGCGGCCCCTTGGCGTCGGCCGGCGCGAACGCCGCCGCGAACAGGCGCGCGAATGCAGCGTGCATGAGCGGGATCATGGCCAGCAGCATCAGCCGCTTGTGGATCTCGGCGCGCTTGACCCAGACGATCGCCGTCCCGACGAAGCCGCTGAACAGCACCGCGCCGGTCAGCGGGACGTAGGCGAAGCGGCGCGCCTCGTCGGCCATGCCGATCGCGCCGGCGACGCGCATCGCGTTGATCGACGCCAGCACGATGGTGAAGACCATCGCCGTCGCGAGCGAGATGCCGGCCAGCCCCCACGAGCGGTGGTCGGGCGTGCGCCCGGTCGCGACCAGGAGGGTCTGGACGAAGAAGAACAGCGTCCAGGTGAAGAAGATCGCGCCGTGCAGGTGCAGGATCGGCGCGCCGCCGAAGGTGCCGCTCGCGAGCTTCGCCCAGTAGGTCGGAATGAAGCCGGTGAAGGCGATGAGCACGAAGATCCCGCCCATCCACGCGTAAAACGTCGGGCGCCCGGCGGGCCTCGCCCCGGGGCGAAGATTGTCAAAGGAAATCGCTGACACGCTTGGCTCCGGTGGCACCCGCGATGCGGCGGGCAGGCGGACAGTAGCGAGGAATGGCGCGCCCCGCAACTCCGCCCGGCGTCGTCGTCAGCCCGTGAGTTCCAGCACCGCGACCTGGTTGTCGGCCGCGGGCCAGGTCCGGCCGACGATGCGTTCGCCGTTGAACTCGCCCACCACCGGCCGCGCTGCCGCGTCGGCGAGCTTCAGGCGTGCCGCCGCCACGCCGGCGACGCCGCTCGGGATGCCGGCCGGCGGACTGGTGCCGTCGAGCACGATGCGGTCGCGCGGCACGCCGAAGTAGCCGCGCGGGCGGGTGAAGACGACGATCGACCGGGCGTCGCGCTCCGCCTCGACGAAGCGCTCGGGGTGCAGGCTGACCACGCTCGACGAGCGCAGGAAGGGCGAGCGATAGACGTGCGTCGTCGCATAGCCGGGCGCCGAGATCACGAACTCGTGCCGGGCCTGCGGGTCGGTGGTGAACGGACCCCAGCGGCCGTCGGCGCCGATCGTCTTCGTGTGTCGCGCGCCGCCGATGCGCTCGCCGCTGGTCGCGTCGGTCGCGTAGACCTCGAGCGTCGCGCCGACCAGCGCCAGGTTGGTGGCGTAGCTGCCGCTGCGGTTCTCGAAGCCGAGGCCGCTCAGCATGCCGTCGAGCACCACCGGGGTCTCCGGCCTGATCTCGAGCGTGGTGGCGGGCCGGCCGGCGATGAAGCGGAACATCGGCTCGAAGGCCTTGGCGCTGAAGCCGGTCTCGCGGTGGTCGATGCCGACGATGACGACGTTCTCGGCGCCGCGCAGGGCCGGGCCGTCGAAGCTCACGTTCGTCGGCTTGCCCTTGGCGCCGATCCACGCGCCATCGGGCTGGGCGTACTTGTCGTTGGCGTCGGAGCGGATCGTCATCCAGGCCACGCCGGCGGTCACCTCGTTGCCGCTGGCGTCGCGCGGCGCGTTGAGGCCGGCGAGGAAGGGCCCGGCGCCGTTGAACTCGCTGCCGAGCCGGCTGGTGGCGTCGGAGTAGACGCCGTGGTTCGGCACGCCGCAAAGCACGGCGCGCGAGACCAGGGCCGCGCCGCCGCCGTTGGCGATGAAGTTGCGGATCGGGTAGCCGCCGCGCGAGTTGCCGACCAGCGCCACCTTCGAGGCGCCGGTACGGGCCAGCACCTTCCTGACCTCGGCAGCCAGGTAGGCGGTGTGCTCGGCCGTCGAGGTCCGGCCGGGTTGCGGCTTGGTGTCGTCGTCGCGGGCGAGCGGGTAAGGCAGATCGATCGCATGCAGGCGCTCGCGCGGCCAGCCGTTCGATTCGAACCGCCACATCGTCGTCATCCACAGGGCGGCCGTGTCGCCGTTTCCGGGGACGAAGACGATCGGTGGCATGTCGTCGGCGTCCGGGCGTGTGGCGCAGGCGGCAAGCGGGCCGGCCCCTGCGGCCAGGGCGGCGAGCAGGATGCGGCGGCGGGTCAGGTCAGACATGGTCAGGCGTCTCCAGCAGGTTCTCGTGGTCAGGGCAAGCGCGAAGTCGTTTGCCGGGGGGTGTTGAGGACACGGCGTCCCTGATCGTGGTTCAGAGCCGTCGCGACGGCTCTCAGTATCGTCGTGCGCGCCCCTGATGGCAGTGAACCAAAGCGGTTTACTAGAGCAGCCACTCGATCGGCAGGCGGGCCAGCAGGGCGATCCAGGCCCGTTGCCAGAAGCCCGTGCCGGGCTCGCGCAGATGGGTGACCGAACCCCCATCCAGTCGCTCGATCCAGACGAGCCCGCCCGATGCGTCCAGCTTCACTTCGTACGACCGCGCGGGCACCTGCTGGTCGAAGGCGTCGGCGACCTGGGAACCGATCTCCGGGCTCTCGATCACGAAGCCGAGCTCGGTGTTGAGATAGGCCGATCGCGGGTCGAAGTTGAAGGAGCCGACGAAGACCCGGGCATGGTCGGCGGCGAACGTCTTCGCGTGCAGGCTCGATGCGGAGCTTCCGCCGAAGCCGGCGGCGGGAAGCTTTTCCCGCCGGCCGCCATTGCGCTTGAGCTCGTAGAGTTCGACACCGCCCTGAAGCAGGGCCTTGCGCCATTTGGCGTAACCGGCGTGCACGGGAGCGACGTCGGTGGCCTCGAGCGAGTTGGTCAGGACCCGGATCCTGACGCCGCGCTGCGCCAGCGCCAGCAGTGCCGATACGCCGGCCCGGGTGGGGACGAAGTAGGGCGAGACGATCTCGACGTCGCGCTGCGCGTCGCCGATCACGTCCCTCAGTTCGGTGAGCACCAGGTCGCTGCGCTTCATCGCGCGCAGGCCCTTGGCCGGATCGTCGCTGACCATGCGGGTCTGCGCCCATGTCAGATCGAGCTCTCCTTGCCTGAGCCGCATCGCGAAGGGCGACTGCCGCAGCGCCGTCGTGTAGCCGACGGCGTCGGGATGGTTCTCGGCCATCGCGGCGGCCGACTCGAAGTCCGCGAGGGCGGACGGCGGGGGCGCCTTCAGCAGGCTGCCGACCGGATACGACGAACCCGAATTCCAGTATCGATCGAAGTCGGTGGACACCGCGTCGACGATGGGGCCGATGGCCATCACGTCGAGGTCGGAGAAGAGAACCCCGTCGGTGGCGCCGAAGTACTCGTCGCCGATGTTGCGACCACCGACGATCGTGACCTGGTTGTCGGCGGTGAACGACTTGTTGTGCATGCGGCGATTGAGCCGCGAGAAGTCGGTGAGATAGGCCTGCCAGCGCGGGCTGCGGACGACGAACGGGTTGAACAGTCGAACCTCGAAGCCGGGCTGGGTCGCGAGCAGGGCCAATGTCGGATCGAGACCGCTTGTGTTGTTGTCGTCGAGCAGCAGGCGGACGCGCACCCCACGCGTGGCGGCGACTCGCAGCGCTTCGAAAAGCATCGTCCCGGTCAGGTCGTCACGCCAGATGTAGTACTGGACGTCGAGGCTGCGCTCGGCCGCGCGCGCCAGCAGCATGCGCGCAGCGAAGGCATCGGCTGCCTCGGCCAGCAGATGGATGCCGGCCTGGCCCGGGTGTTCGCGCAGCCTTGGCGCCACCGCCTGGCCCAGCCGGGTGTTCGCGGTGTCGCGCAGCGCGGCCGACGCCGTCCGGGTCGCGAGCGAGGGCAGGGTGCCGCACCCGACGAGCAAGCCGAGCATGGCCAGGGTCACCGGCGCGAACACGCGCATGGACGTTGGATCTCCTCGTTCACGAGAGCGACCGCGGCGGTGGCGACCTCAGGGCCCCACCAGCACATCGCTGAGAGCGGCGTAGATGACATGCTGGGCCATGCTGCCGAGGTGGCTGTCGGTCGCCGTGCCCTGACCATGGTGGCCGACGACCACGCAATCGGCAGCGAGGTTGGCGGCACCGACCAGGATCGCCCTGGCGGGCACATCGTCGGCGACAACCGCCGCCACCGGATGTCTCGTGACGGCGGACAGTTGCCGGGCGAGGTCCTGCAGGTCGTGTTCGGCCTTTGCGTAAAGCGACTCGTGCAGGAGGCGCAGCGGCTCCGCGCCGACCGCGCCGGACACGGCCGGCAGGGCGTCCAGCGCGTAAAGCAGGTGGTGATGCGCGTCCGGAAACAGCGCGACGGCGAGGGACGCCGCCTGGATCGATCCCTCGCGCAGATCGACGGCCGACAGGACCGTGTCGTACGGTCGGTCGTCGGCGGCACGCACGATCAGGACCGGGCAGGCGGGCTGGCGCACCACCTTCAAGGCCGTGCTGCCAAGACCCGACAGGGTCGGCTCGGCGCGTGAGCCGATCACGACAAGGCTGCCGGCGTGCGAACCCACGTATGCCGCGAGCACCGTGGCCAGCGGACCCGAACCGAAATGGATGCCGACCTCGAGACCGGTCTGCGCGGCCAGCGAAGCGGCAGCCTCGGCGAGGTGTTGCTGCATGCGCAGCTCGGGAGACAGCTCGCCGGTCGTGCCCTGCACGTCGAAGTCGCTCTTCAGGTCGCGCCACACGCTTGCGTCGAAGGCATGCAGCAGGCAGAGCGCAGTCCCTTGCTCGGCAGCCAGTCGCGCCGCACGTCGCACGGCGGCGTTCGAGGCCGGCGAAAAATCGAGAGCGGCCACCACGGTGCGGATCGTCGTCATGGCGGGTGTCTCCTGGAGAAGCGTTGGCCGAGTGGGAGTCTAGTGAACGTCAGGGACGCAGGCGTCCCTGCGCTCCGATTCTGTCGGGGAACGGTCAGGCTGCGTTCAAGGCACCGGCCGGGGTGAGGAGGACATCGCAACGCAAGCGGCTGAGCAGGCGCCGAAGCGTGCTTCCGGGAATGAAGTCGGCGAGCGATGTGGCCTTTCGCTTCATCATCACGACGACCTGAGCGTCGACCTCGTCCTGGATCGACAGGACCGCCCGCCAGGCATCGCCGTACGCGAGCCGAAGGGCTACGTTCTTGGTCGAGACCTGGGCGCGGGCTGCGAGGGCCGTGAGGTAACTAAGACCCCGCGCGATGCGCCGCGAGCGCCGATCGCTTGCCACCGACGAGGGAACCTCATGAATCCGCATCGGGTGCTCCTGCCGCGTCGCCAGCGCATGGAACAAAGTCAGCTCCGCGTCGGGCCACAGTCGCGCCGCGGCGCTCAAGGCATCGACCGACCGGAACGTGCCATCCACCGGAACGAGGGCGCGCGCGTAGCGGCCCGCGCTCGGTCCGTTCACCACCAGGATCGGTATGTCGCATCTGCCGATGAGGCGCTCGGCCGTCGACATGTGGAGTGCCGCCGCCAGGCCGTTCATGTTCGTCCCGCCGATGAACAACACGTCCGCGTCCTTGCAGGCGCGCGTGATCGACGACACCTTCTCGCCGATCTCGATGCGGAAGTCGACCGGCAGCCGATCGTTCGCGGCGATCTCGCCGGCATAGCGGGCCAGCTCCTTTCTGGCATGAATCACCCGCGCCCTCAGCAAAGTCTGCTGCTCGGGCAGGTGCCGGACACTGCGGCGCTTCACCGGTTCGACGACGTGCAGCAGGGTGATGTTCGAATGACGGTCGGCGGCGAGGCGTGCTGCCTTTCGTACGGCGTCGATGGACCGCTCGGAGAAAGAGACGGCCACGAGGATTCTTTCGATGGTCATGGGTATTCCTTTGACGACGCGCCGTCGGCGCAGGTCTCGCACACAAGACGCCTTCGCGGCGGGCTACGTCGTGTAGTCGCCGCTGGCCTCCGGCTGGAAGACGATCGAGTCGACGACCGCCATCCGCTCCGTGCCGTCGGGAGACTCCCAGCGCACCGTCGCACCGACCTGCTGGCCCAGGAGGCTGAGGCCGATCGGCGACAGGACGGACACGAAGCCGGACTGCGGCTCGGCGTCCCCCGGGTAGCACAAGGTCAGCTTGCGCTCGATGCCGTCGTCGACGAAACGCAGCAGCACTTCCGAGTACATCGTCACGATGTCGGAAGCGACCCGACGAGACGGCACGACGAGAGCGTCGTCGAGCACCGCATCGAGACCTCGCGAGCGGAGCAAGCGAGCCCTCGAACCCCGACTGGCGATCGACGCCAATCGCACGCGATCCAACTCCGTGAGCACGCGCTCACCGGTCTGAATGTTCATCTTTTGATCCTTGCATGAGTGCGATGACCCGATCGTCGGGTGTCGCGGGTCGCGCGGGCGGAGCGCCCGACGACCTCAATGCGCTGGAAAGGAGGAGTTCGTCGGGCTCAGGGATGTGCGGCGAGCGCAGGACCGTGCAGTCCTGTAGGGACACGCGATTGCCGTTGCCACGAGCGACCGCAGCCATCGACGTCGGCGCCGGGCGCACGTCGAAGCGGGTAGCTCGGAAGGGGAATCAGCGTGAACATGGACCCGATTTTAGTTCGAGGCCCGCGCCGAGACAACGATATCGGCAACGCGCGCAAGGTGATTCTTCGACTAGGCTCTCGTGAGGGTCTCGCGCACGCGTCGCCGGAGCTCGGGCAATACATCGACTTCGAACCAGGGATTGGCGATGAACCAGGCGATGTTGCGTGGCGAGGGATGTGGCAGCGCAATGACGTGAGGCAAGTGAGCGCGCCAGGCCTGCATCGTCTCGGTCAGGGTCGTGTTTGCCGCGGAGCCGAGGAAGTGCAGTTGTGCGTAGCGACCGACCAGAAGGGTGAGCGCTATCGAGGGCATGTGCTCGAGGACCCGGTCGTGCCAGAGCGGCGCGCATTCGCGCCTGGGCGGCCGGTCACCGCTTGCAGCGCGACCGGGATAGCAATAGGCCATCGGGAGGATCGCGATGCGGGATGCGTCGTAGAACGTTTTCGGATCGACCCCCATCCAGTCGCGCAGGCGTTCGCCGCTGCGGTCGTCCCAGGGAACCCCGCTCGCGTGCACCCGCGCGCCCGGAGCCTGGCCGACGATGAGAATCCGGGCGGTGACCCCGGCCTGAAGGACGGGACGCGGGCCGAGCGGCAGGTGCGCCTCGCACACGCGACAGGCGCGAACCTCTTCCAGAAGGCTGTCGAGACCGCTGCCGATCCGGCCGTCCACGAGGTTGACGACGCGAGGTCTCACGGCGAGTCAGGACGCGAGGCCGGCGCTCTGCGTCCGGCAATCACGAGTGCAATGTGAACGAACCTCGAAGGGGAAACGACCATGACGATTCTTCCTGCAGACAGCTCGGCGGTTTCGCCAGCGCCCGGCAGCGCACCCAGCCGATTGGAAAAATTTCTCCGTGTCCTCTCCGTGGTCACGATGCTGATGACGGTTCCCCAGGTCTGGACGGTGTGGTCCAGCAGGGACGCTGCGGGCGTCTCGCCGCTGTCCTGGGGGGCTTACCTGTTCTCTGCCTGCCTGTGGTTCATCTACGGGCTCCAGAAGCGAGACAAGACGATCTACCTGGCGTGTATCGGCTGGATCGTGCTCGATGCCGCCATCGTGGTGGGCGCACTCTGGAATCGCTAGCTTCGCGGTGTCGCCCGCTTCCGTGCGGGTGAGGACGCGCCGGTGCTGCCGGAGACGGCGGCACTTCTCAATGCCTTGAGGGCCGGCACGATCAGCTTCGATTCGGCGCCGTCGGCGAACACTGCATACGCCGGGTGGAGAAACTCCGGCGCATCGGGGACACGATGGAGTCGGCCGCTGTCCAGGTGAGGGCGAACGACGGCCAGCCGGAAGTAGCCCGATCCGCCGGCGGCAAGAAGGTATTCCCTTCCAAGGGGTCCGAGGCCCGCGACCACGCCGGCGCTGGAGAGCGACGGGAATGCCAGGCTGTGCTGAGCGGCGAATTCGGGGCCCCAATCGACGTAGACGTAGTCGCCGGGATTCGGCGCCTTGGCACGCTTCGACGTCGAGACCATCACGAGCTTCTCCTCGATCAGGAGCTCGATCCGCAACCCTGTCCGCCGCTGCGGGGAGTACATCACGGCGATATCGACGATGCCTTCGGCCACTCGAGTCAGCAGATCGTCGGGGATGCCGACCTCGGTGCGAAGCGCGAGATGCGGCGCCGCACGGCGCATCAGGAGCAGCCAGTCGAGCAGCAGCGGGTCCCAGAGCGAGATCTCGCAACCGATCGCGAGCACGGCCTGTCGGCCTGGGGGCACTGCGACCTGGTGACGCGCTCGCTCCCAGACTTGCACCAGGGTCGTGGCATAGCGAACGAATTGCTCGCCTGCCGGCGTGAGCGACGCGCCGGACTTGTTTCGAACGAAGAGCTTTCGCGCGAGGAGCCCTTCCAGCGCCCGGACCCGGGCACTCACGGCCGTCTGCGTCACGTGCAGGCGCTCGGAGGCCCGAAGAAAGCTGCCCGAGGCCACGATCTCGAGAAAGGTTCGGGCCAGCGTGATGTCCAAGGCGCCTCCGGTCAGGCATTTGCCGTTGCGATGCTATGGCATTCAACCGGCGACGCCTCGCGAGGCAGCGGTACGCCCGACCCAGGGCGATCGAACGCAAGGCAGGACGTGGCGAACCTTGGGTCGCGCGTGTCCGGCTAGAAGAAGAGCCAGATGGCCGCGACGGTCAGGGTCGCGACGAGGATCGTCGTGACGAAGCGCGCCCGCGCGAGGCTGTCCGCTTCCTCGACTGCAGACTGAAGGACAAAGAAGCGCCCGCGGTCTTCGTTGCACAGGCCCATCTGTGCTGCAAGCGCGTCCAGATCCGCGGGGGTCTGCTCCGCATTCCCTTCGAGGGAAGAAGTGCTCCAGACGGGGTCTCCTTGTGTCCGGTTCATGTATCGCTTCCCGTCTGCGTTCGCGAAGTTCATCACCTTCATGCCGACCACGCTGCGGGTCTGCGCACGGGCTCGCTCGTTTCGGGCATTCGCGCGAGCAGGCCCGTCCGATAGCACTCGCAGGCATGCCGTTCGAGAACCGGCCGGTCCAGAACCTCGATGTGGCCCCGTCGATACTCGATCGCGCCCTCATGGCGCAACCGGGTGGCGGCCTCGGTGACGCCCTCCCGCTTGACGCCGAGGGCATTGGCGATCAGCTCGTGCGTCATCGTGAGCTCGTTGCCGGGCAGCCGGTCGAGAGTCAGCAGCAACCAGCGGCATAGCCTTTGCTCCAGCGTGCCGTGACGGTTGCATGCCGCGGTCTGCTCCATCTGCCTCATGAGTGACCCCATGTAGCGCAGCAGCGTGTGCATCAAGGGCCCTCCTCGCTCGAATTCGTCGACAAGGCACCGACCCGGCAATTTGAAACCGAGCCCGGTGCTTTGCACGACGGCCCGGACCGTCGAGCTTGTGTTGCCCAGCAGAAGCGGCACTCCGACCATGCCCTCACGGCCGATCATTGCAACTTCGGCAGAACTTCCGTTTTCCATGACGTAGCTCATGACGACGACGGAGGTCTGGGGAAAGTGAACGTCTCGCATCGCAACGCCCGGCTCGTACAGAACCTGCCCCGCGGGCATCTGGACGCGTTCAAGGTCCGGACACAGCCGCTCCACCACGTCGGCAGGCAGCGCGTCGAGCAGGAAGTTCCGAGATGGCCAACCGAGCATGGGCATGTTCTTTTCTCCTTGCGTGGACGTCACGGACGTCCTGCACAGAAGGATGGTGGGCACGAAATCGATGTTTTGAAAGTGGGGCGGTTCGAATCTCATTGTTTCGCGCCAAGACACAGCGTCGTTTGGACGGGCACCTGCTCTCGTGACGGAGCATCAGCCCGGGGGAGGCTCGCATCAGAACAAGGAACTTGCAGATAAACGACAAGCAAATTCGCTTGGATGCGGCTTTGCTCCCGGCGATGATGAGGTCGTGGTATCGATACTCCCGGACCATCGCGACAGACCGGACCTGCGGACATGATCAGTCCCCGAAGTTCTCTGCGAGATCACGATCCCGACATGCGCTTCGGTCGCCTGTCGCCGCTGGACTTGCGGAGCAGGGGCCTGCGCACGCGCCCGGCCGAGCCGTTTGCGCATGGCCTCGAGGATTGCTGCCGAGCGATGATCGCGCAGGCGGCAGAGGCCATCGTGCTGACGGACTGCGCGGGAACCATTCGAATCTGGAACCGGGGCGCCGAACGCATCTTCGGATATTGCGCGGCCGAGGCGCTCGGCAGCCCCTTCACGCTGGTCGTTCCGTCGCGCCTTCGTGGCCCGGTCCGCGCCGGGTTGCGGCGGATGATCGCCTGCGGTCGTGTCGCGGACCGCGACGCTCTATTCAGACTGCGCGCAATTCGAAAGGGCGGTGCTTCGCTTTACGTCGACTGGAGCCTTGGACTCATTCGCGACGAGGCCGACTCGGTGATCGGCGCGTTCGCGATCGGACGCGACTCTTCGAATGGGCATTTCCCTCCCGGCCTGCGCCTCCTCGCCCGCTCAGCGGATGCGTGAGGTCGTGCCGGTGCGCTGTGCCGCGCTCCCGCGCGCGTCGATCGGCATGAGCCGCATGGCTTGCAGGTTCAGCATGTGCTCGCGCGTTGCCCAACCGCAGAGGAACGACGTGAGATTGATCCATTCCACGAAGGGGTGCTGACGACGGGCCGTGCGCACACGTTCAGAGCTTTTCATCACGTCCACTCCAGGAATCATTTGGGAACCTGGGGAATGCTAGTCAGACGTGCGGCACCCGGGAAGTCCTGGAAGTCGATCCCGAGCGTTTCGCACCTGGAAACTACGGGCCTCTGTGGCCGTCATGACGACACGGACACCCGCATCGAGGGCGACTCGGCATCGTCGGCCCGATCCCAGTAGGGAACGGACCCGAACCGCATTTTCAGAAAATCGATGAACCCTCGAACTTTCACGGGCAGGCGAAGGTTGGGGAGATGGACGGCATAGACGTGCCTCTCCAGCGGCACGTAGTTCGACAGCACCGACCGAAGGCGGCCGGCCTGCAGCTCATGGCCGATGATGAAGGTCGGCAGCAATGCCACTCCGAGGCCGCCGAGCACGGCGCTTGAGAGCACGTCGTCGTCGTTGACGCGAAACGAGCCCGTCACGGGAACGACGATCTCGCCGCCGTCTCCCTGCAGGCGCCATTCCCCCTGGCTGCCGAAATGGGTGTAGTGCAGGCAGTTGTGATTCGTCAGATCCCGGGGCGACGTCGGTGTGCCGAAACGCTCGAAGTAATCCGGGGTTGCGCACACCACGCGCCGCACCGGCGCGAGTTCCCGCGCGACGTGATGCAGGCTCGGTTCGCGGGCGATTCGGATCGCGAGGTCGTAGCCTTCGCTCACCAGATCGACCACCCGATCGGTGATCGTCAGGTCGAGCCTGACTCGGGGATACAGGGTGAGATAGTCAGCCACGGCAGGGGCCACGTGCAGCCGCCCGAAGGCCACCGGGGCCGTGACCTTGAGCACCCCGCGAGGCTCCGACTGAAGTTGGCTGACGAGTTCCTCGGCCTGCGCGGCCTCGTCGGCGATGCGTACGCAATGTTCGTAGAACGCCGCGCCGATCTCGGTCAGGCTCAACCCGCGCGTGCTTCGGTTCAGAAGCCTCACGCCCAAGGCCTTCTCCAACCTGGCGATCCCCTTGCTGACGCGGGACTTCGAGGCTCCCATTCGCCGCGCCGCCTCCGTGAAGCTGCTCGCCTCGACGACGCGCGCGAAGGTCACCATGTCATTCAGGTCCTGCATGCACGTTCCCCTGAAGCGACCGGAATTCTGCGAACGGAACTACAACGTGTTCGGTCCTCTTTCGGACAGACACCTGCCCGACCCGGTGTCAGATTAGACGCCGACCAAAGACAGCTGTCCTTTCACATTCTTTGGGTGCAGCGGCAAGGGGGCGCAGATGGGCTTGCAGGACACCGCGAAACTCCTGAATCGAATTGCCCAGGCCTATCCGGACGCTCTGCATGTCGAAGAGCTCCTGGGCCATATCGGACTGGAAAGCGGGCGCGGAGAACGTGCTGTTCGAGGGCTGTTCGAGGGCGGTCTCATCACAGCGCGCGGGACGCCTTGCGTCGAGGGAGTGCCGGGATCGGAGCTGCGGCTGACCGAGCCCGGCATCGCGGTCGCGTTGGGCCTGGCCGGTATCGAGGACGATCCGCGCGGCGCGATCACGAGCCGCGAGGTGCAGACGGTGCGTCTGCTGCATCAGGCTCGGGAGCGCCGGAGCGCGACGCCAAGCCACCGCCCAAGGATGCCTGGACCGTGATTGGTTTGCCAGCGTACAGACAGGTGCCTCGCCGCAGGACAAACTGGCTCGACAGCGATCGTCGCGCACAGGTTGCACACCTGACCGGACCGATCGAGCTTCTACCGACAGCAAGGAGAGAGCGATGCGGGTCCGCGACATCATGACCAGAACGGTCGTCAGCGCCGAACCAGAAACCTCCGTGTTCGACTTGGCGACCCTGATGCTCGACAACCGCGTCAGCGCGATCCCGGTCATCAGCGGGGGCTCTCTCGTGGGGATCGTCAGCGAAGCCGACTTGCTGCACAGGTACGAGATCGGCACGCAACGTGACGCCACCCCGCAATCGTGGTGGCGACGGATCTTCGTCGATGACGATGCGCCGTGGAGCTATGTCGAAGCGCATGCCATGAGGGTGAAGGACATCATGACGACGCCGGTCGTTTCGGTCGACGTCGACGCCTCGGTCGCAGAGGTGGCCGCACTCTTCGAGTCGCGCAAGATTCGCCGCGCGCCGGTCATGAGCGCGAGATCGATGGTCGGCATCGTCAGCCGCACCGACTTCGTCCGCGCGCTGGTGGCGCGGGCGCACATTCGACGCGATCCTCGCCCCCGGAGCGACGAGACGATCCAACGTGCGCTGATCCACGAACTGGAATCGCATCGCTGGTGGCACCCCGACCAGAGCCGAGTGTCCGTTCGCGACGGGATCGTCCACCTCTCCGGGCTCTTCGAATCTCCCCAGCAACGGCTGGCAACCCGTGTGGCGGCAGAGAACATCGCTGGCGTGCGTGGCGTCGAGGACACCCGAACACTCGCGGTCGCGCCAGGGGGCTACGTGTGATACGAGACCCCGGCGCATCCGCACATCGAGCCGCCCCTGAAACGCCGGCGTCAGCGAAAGCATCCAATGTTCAAACACCTGCTTCTGCCCACGGATGGAACCATTCTCTCGGAGCGCGCCGTTCAAACGGGCATCGAGCTCGCCCACTCCCTGGGCGCGCGAATCGAGATCGCGCAGGGTCGCGCCTGCGACCTCATCGTGATGGCGTCGGATGGACGTCGTGGCATCGCCGGCCTGCTCGTGGGCAGCCAGACGCAACACGTCCTGACCCATGGCTCGGTTCCGGTCCTGGTGTCTCGCTGACGCAAGGTTGACACCAGGATGCAACGTCGAGGTTCGACCCGCTGCCAGGCAAGTGCGGCTCCCTTGGCCCTGGGTCGGCTCCCGTCGCCGTCGTCATGCCCACGTTAGGCCCTCGGCTGCGTCGCCTGCATGCAAGTTCACTGGGCCGCATCGAGGACTTCAGCGCCCCCGGCAACTGCCCGGCACCCCGCGGGCACTCTGCTGAATACCAGCTGGTCTTTCCCTATGCGGGCGCATTTCGCTGGCACGTCGGCGCCAGGACCGAATTCCTGGACGTGACTCGCGTGCTCTTCGTCGGCGCCGGCGAAGACTACGCCGACAGTCACGTTGCGGGAGAAGGGCACGACAGTCTCATCATCACGCCTCACCTGTCCATGCTCCAGGAAATGTGCGGCCACGCCGTGCCGTCCCGGCATCCGGCCTTCCATGGCGTCGCGAAGCCGACGACGGCGCGAATGAACCTGCGCAATCACCGCCTGCGACGCCTCGAGACGTCGGTCAACGATCCTCTGGCCCGCGACGAATTGATGATCTCCCTGCTCGACGAGGCTCTGGGTCGGCCGCCAAAGGTTTCGCGAACGTCACCATTACGCGTTGTCGACCTGGCAAAGCAGCTCCTGCACGCACGCGTCGGCGAACCTCTTCTGCTCGACGAAATCGCAGGCGCGGTCCAGGTCTCCGGCGCCTACCTCACTGACGCCTTCACTCGGTCAGAAGGCATGCCGCTCTTTCGCTACCGCATGCGACTGCGGCTCAACCGCGCCCTGGTCGAACTGCCGAGATGTGCAGACATCACGGGCCTGGCGCTCGACCTCGGGTTTTCAAGCCACGCTCATTTCAGCACCGCATTCAAGTCGCACTTTGGCGTTTCGCCGTCCGCCTTCAGGGCCGGATCGGGCAAACCGCGGCGCTCTGCTCGGGTCGCCCCGGCTGAACCGCGCGCGGTTTTCCGGCCTTGCACGATGAAGAGTCACGCCGACCCAAATTATCTGGAAGCGGTGCCTGTCGCGCTTCGGCACGATGTCCTCTCCGGATCGCCGGTCTGACCGGGCGGTCGTGAAGCAAAGGGGAAATCCGATGAAGACGCTGATGCGCAAAACATGGTTGCCGGTGACGGTGTCGATCGTGCTTGGTGTGGGTCTTGCCAGTTGCGGCGGTTCCGGCGACGACGCCGGAGCGGCGCCTGCCAGCCAAGTGCCGCAACTGCCGCTCGATCCGCAGCTGGTGGCTGCGGGTCAACAAACGTTTCGCTACGACACGTTCGGCGACGAGACATTCTGGACCGATGGTTTGAAGATGAACACGGTGATCGAGGCGGCGGTGGACCCTCTCACCGCGGCATCGGTCGGCCTCAAGATCGACGCCGCGGCGCTGCCGGCGGCGGTTGTCACAGGCGTCATAGACGGCACCATCCCGCTCGACGATCCCCAAACGACGCTTGCCTTGTTGAGCCTGGATGCCGTGGTGGGGGTGAAAGGCCAAGTCAGCAAGGGAGTCGACGGAAAGTTGCACCTGGATCGCGTCGGCATCACCTGTGCGCTGTGTCACTCCACTGTCTCCAGGGATCTGCAGGTGACCGCACCCGGTTCGGCAGGCACCCGGATCAATCTCGCGGGAATCGTGGGCAATCGCCTGGACGGCTGGCCCAATCGGGATCTGCGACCTGGAACCATCATTTCGCTGTCGCCCTCACTCACGGCGGGACAGAAGGCCGAATACGCTTCGTGGGCCACATTGTTCGGGCCAGGCTTTTACGATCCGCGCATCAACGTGAACACCGACCCCGGAAGCAATCCGGCAGTTGGCTCCGATATCGACGCGAACATCGCGGCGTACAAGGCAGCCGGCGGAATTCCGGTGGTCATACCGGCGGCTCTCGGTCTGGCGGGCCTGAACAAGTCCATCTTCACGGGCGATGGCGACACCGGCCACGAGCCGGCGGGCCCGGTGGCTTACTGGAACCGGTATGTCGGGGTGGCGCAGATGCACGGCCACGGAACCTTCTTCGACGAACGGATCATCATCAACGGCAAGCCGCTCAACGTGGATCATCGCGTCGGTGACGACCGCATCACGGGCATCCTGCCCCAGCTCGAGGCTTATCAATGGTCCATTGCGGCGCCAGCGCTTGGCCAGGACGGAACCAAATGGGGCGTTGTGCCCGACCTGGATTCCCAGGCAGTCGCCCGCGGCAAGACCGTGTTCGAAGGTCAGGCGAAATGCTCGAGCTGTCACAGTGGTTCGTCGTTCACCGATGTGAACACCTTTGGCCTGCACCCGCCCAGCGCCAGCGTCGCGCTCGACAAGAACTACATCAAATTCTCGGCGACCAAGCAATGGCGCACCACGCCGCTCAAGGGCATCTGGATGCACCCGCCCTATTTCCATGATGGCTCAGGCGCATGGAATGTCACCACTGGCAAGTGCATGGATGGATCGGACATCGGCAGTCTGGCCGGAGCGACCGATCGGGTGAGACAGCACCTGGCTTGCGTGGTGAACCGGTACAACGATCCGAAGGAGCTCAACCTCGGCTTGACCGATGCCCAGCGCGTCGATCTTGTGGACTATCTGAAGTCGCTCTGATCACGACAGGCCCGGCGGCGCCCACTCGGGCATCCTCACCATTGCAGCCTCTGCCAACGGCCCCGAGGAAGGCCGTGGCACATTGAGGGCGAGCAGTCCGCGGCGGCAGTACGCCGCGGATGCGGCCCATCTCATGCGGTGTTTCGATGCACGAGCTCGTCTCTCTCCTTCTCGACCATGGTGTGCTGATCATCTTCGCGGTGACGCTGGCGAAGCGCCTCGGCGCGCCGTTGCCGGCATCGCCGTTGCTGGTGATCGCCGGCAGCCTCGTGGTGGCAGGCGAGATTTCCGTCGCCGCTGTCGTCGCTGCCTCGCTGGCCGCCAACGTCATCGGCGATGGCGCCTGGTTCATGGCAGGGCGACGCTACGGCCATCGCGTCATGAAGCAGCTGTGCCGCATCTCGCTGTCGCCCGACTCCTGCGTGCGGCAAAGCGAGTCGTTGATCACGCGCTGGGGGGGCGGCTCGCTCATCGCCGCCAAGTTCGTGCCCGGCGTATCGGTCGTCGCCGCGCCGATGTCCGGCGCGCTCGGCATGACGCTGGCACGGTTTCTCAGCTTCGAGATCGTCGCTGCGCTGGCCTGGACTTCCACATTCCTGATTCTCGGCATGATCTTCAGCGATCAGGTCCAGCGGCTCTTCGACCTGATGGAGAGCGCTGGCAGCGTGGCGATCGTCCTGCTCGTCGTCGCCGTCGCCGGCCTCGTCGCCATGCGCTACTGGCGGCGCCAGCGGGCGCTGCGCGACCTCGGCATGCCGCGCATCGGCGTCGACGAGCTCCACGCGCTGATGGAGCAAGGGAAGATGCCGGTCGTGCTCGATGTGCGGTCGGATGCGAGCACCCAGCTCGACGCGAGGCGCATTCCCGGGGCGATCGCGGTGAATCTTGGCGACATCCCTGCCAACGTTGCCGAGTTCGATGCTGGCCAGGAGATCGTCGTCTACTGCAGCTGCCCCAACGAGGTGTCGTCCGCGCGTGCGGCCGGCGCGCTCGCCGCGACCGGGAGGCACCGGGTTCGACCGCTCGCTGGCGGACTCGACGCCTGGGTGGATGCCGGCTGGGCGACCGAGCCGGTCGCGGCGACACCCAGCCCCTCGACGGGCCATTGCAAACTCACCGCATGAGACCCTCGGGATCAACCGTGAAATTCAAGATTGGCGACCACGTGACGTGGAACTCGGAGGCGGGTCATGTCAGCGGTCGCATCATCAAGATCCATACCCGCGACACCGACTACAAGGGGTACACGCATCACGCGAGCCCGGGCGACCCGCAGTACGAAATCAAGAGTGACAAGACCGATCACGTCGCGCTTCACAAGGGCGGTGCGCTGACGAAGACAGGTCACTGAGAAAAGCGCATCGTGCAGGAGATCAAGGCAATCGCCGGGGATACCATGGACAGCGCCAGCGATGTGCTCGATCACGACGACCTTGGCAAATTCAGATGACCCCGCTTTCTGATCAGAGGCCTGACTCCCCCGCCAACCGCTCGGCGCCACCGCCTCCGCGGCCCCGCGCCGCAGCGGACGCCTCCGCTCGCCCGCCCCGGCCCGTGTTCCTCGACCTGACGCAGATCCAGATGCCGGTCGGTGCGCTGACTTCGATCGGCCATCGGATCGGCGGCGTCGTGCTTGCTGCGAGCGCTCCGCTGGCGGTCTATCTGCTTGGCCTTTCGCTTCGCGACGACGCCGGCTTCGCGCAGGTCGCTGCGCTCTTCACCCGGACGCCCGTCAAGGTGGCGGTCGTCGTCGTCGTCTGGGCGCTCGCCCACCACCTGCTTGGCGGCGTGCGCCACCTGCTGACCGATTTCGACATCGGCTCGCCGCTGCGGGTGGCGCGCCGCAGTGCCTGGTTCGTGAACCTGGCCGGCGTCGCCGTGGCGCTGCTCGCGGCCGGAGTTCTTTGGTGAGAGCGCGGTTCACGGGCATGAAGGCCTGGTGGGTGCAGCGCGTGAGTGCGGCTTACATGCTGCTTTTCGTCTTGTTCTTGCTCTATTCCTTCGCTTTCCAACCCCTGCGCATGTTTGCCCAATGGCACGCCTGGATGGCCCGGCCGGTCACGTCGGTGGCGTTCCTGGTCTTCTTCGCGGCACTGCTCGGTCACATGTGGGTCGGCCTGCGCGACGTGCTGCTCGACTATGCCAAGCCGGCCGGTCTGCGCGGTGGCCTGCTCGCCGCGGTGGCCTGCGGCCTGGCGGGTCTCGGCGTCTGGCTCGTGTGGATCCTGCTCCGATTGCACGGGTGAGCCGGAACGCGCAACGGCAACGATCCACGGAGTTTTCATGAAACTATCGATTTCCCGCTACGACCCGGAAAAGGACGCGAAGCCCTACCTGCAGGACTACGAGATCGAGCCCGGCCCGACCGATCACATGCTTCTGGACGTGCTGCTGCGGGTCAAGGCCCAGGACGACACCCTGTCGCTTCGCAGGTCGTGCCGCGAGGGCGTGTGCGGCTCGGATGCGATGAACATCAACGGCCGCAACGGGCTGGCCTGCATCACCCGAGTGAGCGGGCTGCGCGAGCCGGTGGTGATCCGTCCCTTGCCGGGCTTTCCGATCATTCGCGATCTGTTCGTCGACATGACCCAGTTCTTCAAGCAGTACGACTCGATCAAGCCGTACCTGGTCAATGCCGAGCCACCGCCCGAAAAGGAGCGCCTGCAGTCGCCCGAGGAGCGCGACCGGCTGAACGGCGCGTACGAGTGCATCCTGTGCGCCTGCTGCAGCAGCCAGTGCCCGTCGTACTGGTGGAACCCCGACAAGTTCGTCGGCCCGGCGGGGCTGATCCAGGCGTATCGATTCATCTTCGACAGCCGTGACCGGGCCACGACGGAGCGGCTCGACGATCTCGACAACGATCCGTACCGGCTGTTCCGCTGCCGCACCATCATGAATTGCGCCGAGGTCTGCCCGAAGGGCCTCGAACCGGTCCATGCGATCGAGCGCATCCGGCTGAAGATCGCCGGCATGGCGGAGCCCGTCGGCGGGCTCGACGTGCACCCGCCGGTCTCGCCGCGCTAGGACGCTCGCCGCCGAACGGCGCAGCGATTCGAGAACGGTTTCGAGCGACTTCGCTCGCGCCGTGGCTGTGCAGTCTATAAGGTATAGTCTGGATGTACCTTCAAGAACGTGCGTCTCCGAGCAGCCGCGGTTGCCCAGCCCGACAGGCGTACCCATCGAACGAGAGCACCCGATGTCGCCACCCGAGCTTTGCACCGAGGCCGAAGCCGCCGAACTGGTCACCACGTTCTACGCGCGGGTGCGCGAGGACGCGGTCCTCGGCCCGATCTTCGAGCGCCACGTGGCCGACTGGAGTCAGCACATGCCGAAGATGGTCGCCTTCTGGTCCGCGGCTCTGTGTGGATCGAAGAACTACCGCGGCAACCCGATGGTGGCGCATCGCGCCCTGCCGGAGCTCACCCAATCGCTGTTCGAGCGCTGGCTCGATCTCTTTCATGAATCGGCGAGCGAGCTGCCGAACCGGGCGATGGCCGAGCGCGCGGTCGAGCTGTCGCAGCGGATCGCGCAGAGCCTGTGGTACGGCTATCAGCTGCAGCGGGAGCCTGACGAAATGCCCGCGTCGCTGCCGCAACGAGCACAGGCGCGGCGCCCCGACACCGTGCCGGAATGACGATGCCCAGCCTCGTCGACGCCAGCGTGCCCGCAGCGCCCGCGCGCGCGACGCCAAGCCTGCGAGCGTTTCTCGAGCTCGCATTCCGGCCTTTGTACCTGGCCGGGGTGGGCTGGGCGCTGATCGCAGTCAGCATCTGGATCTACGCGCCGCAAATGCTGACCGGCCCGCTGCACGGCATCGCCTGGCACGCCCACGAGATGCTCTGGGGCTTCATTGCCACGATCGCGGTCGCCTTCCTGATGACAGCAGGCGCGAACTGGACCGGCATCAATCCGCTGCAGGGCAGGGTGCTCGGCTTCGCCTGCGCTCTCTGGGTGGTCGCGCGCATCGGCTTCCTCGCCGGTGGCGAGGCAATGTTTGTGGTCGCGGCGGCAGCCGAGCTCGGATTCTTCGTGCTGGCCTCGGTGGCGATGATGCGCGCGGTCTATCGCGCGAAAAATGCCCGCAACTACGCGGTGCCGTGGCTGATCGTCGGCCTGGCCGCGGCCGACGCGTTGTATCTGCTCGCCGCGCGCGGCGGCGACTACGTGCTCCTGATGCAGCGCCTCGATGTCGGCCTGATCGCCATGGCCCTCGTCGCGCTGCTCATCGCCCGCCGCGTCATCCCGTTCTTCGCGATGCGCGCCGTCCCCGGCCTGACGCTGCCGATGCAGACCCGCACCGGCCAGGTCCAGCTCGGTGCCTGTGGCATTGCCGCGATCTGCCTCCTCGCTGACCTGCGATTGCCTGCGGCGATCGCCCTCGGGACTGCCGGCGTGCTGTCGCTGGTGCAACTGGTGCGGTGGAAGCCCCTGGCGGTGCTCGGCAATCCGTTGTTGTGGATCCTCTATATCGGCTACGCGGGCCTGGGCGTCGGTCTGGTGATGGCTGCGTGCGCGCTTGCCGGCGCGGCGCTGCCGCCCGCGCTGCCGGTCCACGTGATCGCGATGGCGGGCTTCTCGGTGCTGATCATCGGCATGGTCACCCGCACCGCGCTCGGCCACCTCGGCCGTCCGCTTGCGACCGATCGCAGCATGCTCGCGAGCTATGTGCTGATGCTCGCGGCGGTGGCTCTTCGGCTGGTCGCCATCTTCCCATCGGACTTCAGTCAGCCGGCGCTGCACCTGTCGGCAGCGGCGTGGATCGCCGCGCTTGCGCTCTACCTCTGGCGCTTCGCGCCGATGCTGATCCGTCCGCGCGCATGAAGCCGCACACCGTCTTCACCCTCCGGAGGCCGCGATGCGCCTGACGACGATGACCGACTATTCGATGCGCCTGCTGATGTACGTCGGCCAGCATCGGGAGCGCCTGTGCACGATCTCGGAGGTGGCCGGGGCCTACGGTATTTCCGAAGCCCACCTGATGAAGGTCACGCACCAGCTGGGCCTCGCGGGCTGGCTCGAGACGGTGCGCGGGAAGGGTGGCGGCATGCGGCTCGCAGCGGAACCGGAGGACATCAACCTGGGCGCCGTGGTCCGCAGCATCGAGCCGGACTTCTCTCTCGTCGACTGCCTGACGACCGAGACCGCCTGCATGCTGAGCGGCACCTGCCGGTTGACGGCCATCGTCAGCGGCGCGCTGCAGAGCTTCATGGCGCACCTCGACCGCCACACGCTCGCCGACCTGCTGCCAGGCCCGGCCAGCAGCAAACCGTTGCAGCGGCCGGTCACTTTCGGCAAGCGGCCGGCCCGCGTCGCGAGCTGACGCCCCACGATCCCGCACTCGCCAAGCCAAAGCCTGACCCGATGACCTTCGACCCGATCGAACACTCCGCGCCCAAGAGCGACTTGAAAGTCGTTCTGCTCGAAGGCATCCACGCGTCCGCCGTCGACGCGTTTCGACGCGACGGCTACACGAGGATCGTCACGCACGCAAAGGCGCTGGCCGGCGCGGAGCTGCTTGAGGCCGTCGCCGATGCCCACTTTCTCGGCATCCGCTCGCGCACGCGCCTCACGGCCGACGTGTTGCGCCAGGCGCCGCGGCTGGCGACGATCGGGTGCTTCTGCATCGGCACCAACCAGGTCGACCTGCAGGCGGCGATGCGTCTCGGCGTGCCGGTCTTCAATGCGCCGTTCTCCAACACCCGCAGCGTCGCCGAGCTGGTGCTGGCGGAGGTGATCATGCTGATGCGTGGCATTGCCGAGAAGAACGCCATCCTGCACCGCGGCGGCTGGGTCAAGAGCGCGGCGCACGCGTACGAAGTGCGTGGCAAGACGCTCGGCATCGTCGGCTATGGTCACATCGGCACGCAGATCGGCGTGCTGGCCGAGCAGCTCGGCATGAGCGTGGTGTATCGCGACATCGAGGCCAGGCTGCCGCTCGGCAACGCGCGCGAGATGGCCAGTCTCGAATCCCTGCTCGAAGTCTCCGACATCGTCAGCCTGCACGTTCCGGAAACACCGGCCACCGTGAACATGATCGGCGCGGCGCAGCTGGCCGCGATGAAGCCCGGCAGCCACCTGATCAATGCATCGCGCGGCAGCGTCGTCGACATCGAGGCGCTCGCTGCGGCGCTCGAGAGCGGACACCTGCGCGGCGCGGCGATCGACGTCTTCCCGGTCGAGCCGCAGGGCAACGACACCGCCTTCGACTCACCGCTGACGCGTTTCGACAACGTGATCCTCACGCCGCATATCGGCGGCTCGACCTCCGAAGCGCAGGTCAACATCGGCAAGGAAGTCGCCGCCAAGCTGATCCGCTATGGCAACAACGGCTCGACCACCTCGGCCGTCAACTTCCCCGAGGTCGCCCTGCCCGAGCACACCGGCCGCAGCCGGCTGCTGCACATCCATCGCAACGTGCCGGGTGTGCTGGCGCACGTCAACGAGCGGCTTTCGGCCGCCGGCGTCAACATCGCGGCGCAGTACCTGAGCACCAACGAG
>JBDTJD010000193.1:0-5783 GCA_039935975.1 Caldimonas sp. | reverse complement strand
TGGCCGGCCGCGAACGCCGGCGTAGCTCAGTTGGTAGAGCAGCGCATTCGTAATGCGAAGGTCGGGAGTTCGACTCTTCTCGCCGGCACCAATCCTTGTCAAGCCGCGGCCCGACTGGCGGGAATTGCCGTTCTACGGCTTGCTTTGCCCCGAGGGTCATATCTCCTCCCGACATGGGAGAAGGAATCGAGCCCGTCCTACACCGCTTGTCATACGTCGGCTCCATACTGCACTGCACAACACGCGTTGCACTGATGGACCTCGAGCAATTGACAGGGCGTTATCGCCGTTTGAAGGGTGAGCTGGCCGCCGCCTACGGCGTGCAGCCCTGGCCGGCCGGCCGGATCGACCGTCTGGCACAGGAGATTGCCGAGGCCGAGCAGGCGCTCTTCGGCGGGAAGGCGAAGCCTCAGCGGGCCTCCCGGGACGGCAGCCAACCTGCGCAGGTCGAGCGCCATCGGATCACGCCCTTCGGTCAGCGCACCGCCGAGCCTGCCGTCAAGTGAGCAGGCCCCGGACCGTCAGGACCGGCGCCGCCTGATCCAGCCGACGACGCCCAGTCCGGCGACCGTCAGCATCCAGGTCGACGGCTCGGGTACCGGCGTTACCGTCAGCGTGGCGTCCAGATGGCCGCGCAGCGCGCCACCCGAGCTCGCGAGCGAGCCCAGGTCGTCCAGCGCGAGCGTGACCGACCGGCCATCGGCGAAATCGAAGCGCAACGGCGCGGCCGAGGCAAAGCTCAGCGAGTCGACCGGGCCGGTGGAGCTCCACGAGTAGGCGAGACCGAGCTGGCGCGTGAGCCCGTCGAGGGTGATGTCGATCAGCGCGTCGAACGACGGCCTCAGGGTGCAGGCGTAGCAGTTCGGGCCGACCTCGAAGGAATAGTCCGCGAGCGTCAGCGCAACCGACCCGTCCGTCACGGCGACGTCGAGCGAGCGGCCGGTGATGTAGAAGTTGTCGAAGGGCGAGTCGAACTCGGCGCCGATGCCGGTCTTCGCGTAGCTGCCGGTAGCGATGGGAACAGCATGGGCCGGTGCGGTGCACAGGGCGGCGATCGCTACGATCGCAGCGCTCGCGGCCGATCGGGCAAGAGAAAAGGTCTTCGACATGGATTCTTTCGTTCGTGAAGTGGCGTGCGCGAGAGGTGAATGACCACTCGGGGCCACGGTCTTCGTCGATATCGGCACGCGCGCGCGAACAACCAGTGCCGTCCGGTCGCTGGCGTGTGAACGTTCACGGTGAGAATTCACCTTCCTGCAACGCACTCCGACAATCGCTCGTGCCTGCCCTGTTTCGTCGAAGAACGGTCTGGTGGCCGACGCTTGCGGGCACCCTCGTCTTCCTGGCGATCGCAGCGGCAGCGCTCGGGCTCGTCGCCCGTGCGGCGGGCTTCTACCTCTTCGTCAACGAACCGGCGCGCGGACTCGACGGTCGCGGGGCGCGCCTGCTGGTCGTCGAGGGCTGGCTCGACGAGGACGCGCTCGACGCCGCCGCGGCCGCCTTCCGCGCCGGGCGCTACGAGCGCGTCGTCACCTCGGGCGGCCCGATCGACGGCTGGCACGAAGGCCAGACGGCGACTGATTTCGCCGAGCGCGCCGCCGGCTACCTGAGGCGTCACGGCCTGGCCGACGTGGCGGTCGCAGCGGCGCCGGCGCCCGCGTCGGCGCAGGACCGGAGCTTCCTGAGCGCCGTCGTGGTGCGCGAATGGATCCGGCAAGAAGGCCTCGCACCTGCGGCCATCGACGTCTACTCGGCGGGCGTGCACGCACGCCGTTCGCGCATGGTCTACCGGCTCGCGTTCGGGCCGTCGGTGGAGGTCGGCGTGCGGGCCGCGCTGCCGAAGAACTACGACCTCGAGCACTGGTGGCGGACGAGCCAGGGAACCAAGACCGTGCTCGACGAGACCTTGAGCCTGGCCTGGACGGTGTGCTGCTTCTGGCCGCCGTCCGCCGGCTCGCACGAGGAGCGCTGGGCACGACCGCCGGGCTCGCCCTGAAAAAAGTTTCACCCCGTTCAGGCGCGCGGGCCGTTCAAGAGCAGGTCTGCCACCCTGCCCGGAGCCCGCCATGTCGACCCGCCGCTTTTTCCTCACCGCCCTCGCCGCTGCCTCCCTGTCGGCCTGCGCCTCGCCGCCGGCGCAGGCGGTGGGCTCCCTCGTCGACGTCCAGATCGTCGACCGCAGTCGCGGCGAGACGCTGCCGACCTGGCGTCATCGCGGCGCATCCTGGGTCGCCGGCCGCCCGGGCGACCGCTATGCCGTGCGACTCACCAACCGGTCGCCGGCGCGGGTGCTGGTCGTCCTGTCGGTGGACGGCGTCAACGCCGTCAGTGGCGACACCGCCGCCGTCGGCCAGACCGGTTACGTCCTCGGCCCGTACCAGTCGGCCGAGATCACCGGCTGGCGCAAGAGCTTTACCGAAGCGGCTGCCTTCTACTTCACCGCCCTGCCCGATTCGTACGCCGCCCGCACCGATCGTCCCGACAACGTCGGCGTGATCGGCGCCGCGGTCTTCCGCGAACGCGCGGTCCAGCCGGCGCAGCGACCGTTCGAGCCGCAGCCGCCCTTGGCGAGTCGCAGGGACGACGACAGCGATCTGCGCCAATCCGAGCGTCGCGCCAAGGGCCAGGCGAGCGGCAGCCTCGGCGCGGCCGGCGACGCCGCTGCGAGCGAGCGCTCGAACGCCGCCCCGGCGGCGTCGCCGGCGCCGATGCGCGAGCGCGACGTCGCCAAGGCCGACAAGCTCGGCACCGGCCACGGCGAGCGCGAGTATTCGCCGACGACGCAGACCGCCTTCGAGCGCGCGAGCTCGTCGCCGGCCGAGATCGTGCAGGTGCGCTATGACAGCTATGCCAACCTCGTCGCGAACGGCGTGATCGGCCGCGCGCCGATCTACGCAGTTCCCGATCCGTTCCCCAGGTTCGCGCCGGATCCGCGCTGAATCCGTGGCGATGACGCCGGGATCGCCGGCACCCGGGTGGCGCGCACGCTCGGCGTTGCCGTGGTCGTCGTCGGCAGGGTCCTTCGTCCACCGTTTTCCGCGCTTCGTCCCGTTGACCTCACCGATGCGTTGACTGCGGCGGCGGCGGCGATAACCTGTCGGTGATGGACGCTGCCGCCCCCGACCCGACCGCGCCCGGGACATGGAACCGCGCCCGTCTCATCCCGTCCCGCCGCCAGCTCGGGTGGGTGGTGATGCTGGCGTTCGTCGCCGCGCTGGTGCTGCTGCCGGTCACGAAGAACCCCTACATCGAGCTGCTCGGCGAGACGCTGTTCGTCAGCCTGGTCCTGCTGTTCGCGTTCGTGCTGGCAGGCGCGTGGCGGCAGACGCTGGTGCCACGCTGGGTGTCGCAGGTGCTGGCAATCTCGCTCGGCGCGATCGTGTCGCCGCTGGTCGTGCAGCTGTTTTCCACCGGCGGCGACTGGTCCGCCTTCCTGGGCTCCGGCCCGCACGTGCGCGGCTACGTCCTGGTCACGCTCAGCGCCGCCGTGATCGGCACGCTGCTCGCGCTCGGCGCGCTCTACCGCGAGCGGGACGCCCAGTTCCGCGCCCAGGCACTGCAGTTCGCGCTGGAACGCGAGACGCTGCAGCGGCAGGCGGCCGACGCCCGGCTCCAGCTGCTGACGGCCCAGATCGAGCCGCACTTCCTGATGAACACGATGGCCAACGTGCAGCACTTGCTGGACAGCGGCTCGCCGCGTGCCGCGCCGGTGTTCCGCAGCCTGATCGCCTACCTGCGCGCGGCGCTCCCGCAACTGCACGACGCCGCGCCGGCGACGCTCGGCGACGAGGACAGGCTGGTGCGCGCCTACCTCGAGCTGATGCTGATGCGCATGCCCGACCGGCTGGCGTTCACGGTCGACGTCGAGCCGGCGCTGCATGCGATGCCGTTCCCGCAGATGGGGCTGCTGACGCTGGTCGAGAACGCCGTGCGGCACGGCATCGACCCCGGCTGCGACCCCGGCCGCATCGACGTCGGCGCGCGGCGCGCGGCCGACGGCGCCGGCGTCGAGCTGTGGGTGGTCGACACCGGCGTCGGCCTGCGGGCCGAAGGCACGGGCACCGGCACCGGGTTGAACAACCTGCGCGAGCGACTGAAGGCCTTCTTCGGCCCTGCCGCGCGGCTCGAGATGTCGGAGCAGTCGCCGCACGGCGTGCGCGTCGAGCTGCACCTGCCGCCCGCCCCGGCATGACGACCGCGACGGCGCTGATCGCCGACGACGAGCCGCTGCTGCGCGAGCAGCTCGCCGCGGCCCTGGCGCGGCTGTGGCCCGAACTGCAGGTCGTGGCCGAGGCGCGCAACGGCCACGAAGCCCTGGAGCTGTTCGACGAGCACCAGCCGCAGATCGCCTTCCTCGATGTCCAGATGCCGGGCCTCAACGGAGTGGAAGTGGCTCTCGGCATCGACCGGCGTGCCGAGGTCGTGTTCGTGACCGCCTTCGACCGCTACGCCGTCGAGGCCTTCCGCCAGGGCGCGGCCGACTACCTCGTCAAGCCGGTCGACGAGGAACGTCTGCGCGACACGGTGCAGCGCCTGCGCACGCGACTGGACACGCCGCCATCGGTGGCGCAATCGGTCGCCAGCGCCGCAGCGCCGGAGCTGACCGGCCTGCTGGAGCAGCTGGCGAAACACCTGGGCGAAGAGCGCCGGCAGGAGCGCGCAGGGCCCTCGTACCTGCAGTGGATCAAGGCCTCGGTCGGTCACTCGGTGCGGCTGATCCCGGTCGCGCAGGTGGTGTACCTGCGCGCCGACACGAAGTACACGGCGGTGGCCTGGGAAGGCGGCGAGGTGCTGATCCGCACTCCCATCCGCGAGTTGGCCGGAGCACTCGACCCGGCGACCTTCGTGCAGGTTCACCGCTCGGCGATCGTCAACCTGGCCCACGTCGAGCGCTTCTCGCCCGGTCACGGCGACTCGGGCGAGGTGCACCTGAAGGGGCGCGTCGAGCGGCTCGTCGTCAGCCGCAGCTACGTGCACCTGTTCGCACGCATGTAGCGCCCGGGCAGGTCCGCGCGACGCGACTTGCCGACGCTGCGACGCGAGTTGCTGCTAGCGTGCGCCGACGACGCCGCGTTGCAGCGCCTGCCAGACCCGCTCGGGCGTCGCCGGCATCGTGAGCTGCTCGGCGCGTCGACCGAGGCCGGCGTGGTCGAGCGCATCGATGATCGCGTTCATGGTCGCAGGCGTCGCGCCGATCGTGCCCAGCTCGCCGACGCCCTTGACGCCGAGCGGGTTGAGCCCGCACGGGATCGAGGTGTCGAACTCGGTCCGAAAGCCGCTGCTGCCGTCGGCGCGCGGCACCGCATAGTCCATGAAGCTGCCGGTGACGAGCTGCGAGCTGGCGGCGTCGTAGACGACCTGCTCGGACAGCGCCTGTCCGATGCCCTGCACCGCGCCGCCCTCGACCTGGCCGCGCGCGATCGTCGGGCTGACGACGCGGCCGATGTCGTTCACCGACGCGTACGAGACGACCTTCACGTCGCCCGTGTCGGGCTCGATCTCGACCTCGCACACGTGGCAGCCGTTCGGCCACGTCGGGCCGCCCGCCGTCGTCGACGACTCGAGGTGGATGCGCCGGTCGGGCTGCTTGCCGGCGAGCGCGAACAGATCGATTCCGACGTCGGTGCCGACGACGGAGAAGCGGCCGGCCCGGTACTCGATGTCGGCCGGCGCGACTTCGAGCGCCTCGCCGGCGAGCGTGCGACCGCGATCGACCGTCTGCTCGGAAGCGACCTGCACGGCCGAGCCGCCCGTGAACAGCGACCGCGAGCCGGCGCTGCCGA
>JBDTJD010000192.1:0-9310 GCA_039935975.1 Caldimonas sp. | reverse complement strand
AAGTGAAGAGAGTCGTCGTCGGCCAGGACCATTTTCTCGACAGAGTGATGGTCGCGGTGCTGGCGCAGGGGCATCTGCTCGTCGAAGGGGTGCCCGGGCTGGCGAAGACGCTCACCGTGAAGACGCTTGCGCAGACGCTGCGCGGCACCTTCAAGCGGATCCAGTTCACGCCCGACCTGGTGCCGGCCGACCTCGTGGGCACGCGCATCTTCAATCCGCGCACGGGCGAGTTCAGCACCTCGCTCGGGCCGGTGTTCACCCACCTGCTGCTCGCCGACGAGATCAACCGCGCGCCGGCGAAGGTGCAGAGCGCGCTGCTCGAGGTGATGCAGGAGCGCCAAGTGACGATCGCCGGCGAGACCCACAAGGTGCCCGAGCCGTTTCTCGTGATGGCGACGCAGAATCCGATCGAGACCGAAGGCACCTACCCTCTGCCCGAGGCGCAGGTCGACCGCTTCATGATGAAGGTGCTGGTCGACTATCCGAGCGAGGAAGAGGAGTTCGTGATCGCCCAGCGGGTCACCGGCGCGCCCGTCACGATGAGCCCGATCGCGAGCATGGGCCAGCTGCAGGAGCTGCAGCAGGAATGTCGCAAGATCTACGTCGATCCCTCCCTCATCCAGTACGCGGTCAAGCTCGTCAGCGCGACGCGCCGGCCTGAGCGCTACGACCTCGGCGACATCGGCCAGTACCTCACCTTCGGCGCCAGCCCGCGCGCCACCATCGGCCTGATCGAGGGCGCACGCGCTCTCGCCTTCATGCGTGGCCGCAGCTATGCCCTGCCCGAGGACATGACCGGCCTTGTCGGCGACGTGCTGCGTCATCGGCTCGTCCTGTCGTACGAGGCGCTCGCCGAGGGCATCGATGCCGACGCCCTGATCGCACGCGTGATGAAGAAGATCCCCGTCCCCGACAAGCCGCTCGAGAAATGACCGGCGCGACGATCTCTTCGGAGGCCACCGCGATCGAAGCCTCCGGCGCGCTGCTGAAGCGGCTCGAGTGGACCGTGATGCGGCGCCTCGACGGCCTCCTGCAAGGCGACCATCGCACGCTGATGCGCGGTGCCGGCCTCGACCTCGCCGACCTGCGTGAATACCAGCATCACGACGACGTCCGCCACATCGACTGGAACGTCACGGCGCGGCTGCAGCAGCCCTACGTGCGCCAGTTCACCGAGGATCGCGAGCTTTCCGCCTGGTTCCTTGTCGACCTCTCCGCGAGCGTCGACTTTGGCTCCAACCGGCGGACCAAGCGGATGGTCGCGCGCGAGTTCGTTGCCGTCCTGGCGCGCCTCCTCACGCGCCACGGCAACCGCGTCGGCGCCCTTCTCTATGGCACGAGCGTCGACACGATGCTGCCGGCGCGCGGCGGTCGCCAGCACGTGCTCGAGCTCCTGCAGCGCATGGCTGCGCGGCCGCCCGAGGCCGCCGCCGGGGCGACCGACCTGCGCGAGCTGCTGCTCGCGGCCCAGCGCACGATCAAGCGCCGCTCGACGATCTTCGTGATCTCCGACTTCATCAGTCCGCCGGGCTGGGAGAAGGCGCTCGGCACCTTGTCGCTGCGCCACGAGGTGACCGCGGTGCGTCTCTTCGACGCGCTCGAGATGAACCTCCCCGACATCGGCCTGATCACCATGAAGGACGCAGAGACAGGCGAGCAGATCGTCGTCGACACCCACCACGGTGGCTTTCGCAAGCGCTTCGCCGCCGCGGCCGAGCGGCGCGAGACGACCCTGCGCGAGTCGCTCGGCCGTGCCGGTGTCGACACGCTCGAGCTCGGCACCGACGACGACCTCGTCGACGCGGTGCTCCGCTTCACCGATCTCAGGAAGCAGCGCAGCCGGCTTGCCAACTGGAGCGGCGCAGGCCGCCGCTCGATCACGCACGTGCGGCCGATGGCGGCCGCGGGGAAATCGCCATGACGCCGTCGACGCCCTGGCTGACCTTCCTGTGGCCCTCGATGCTGTGGGCGATGCTGGTCCTGCCGGTCGCGATCCTGCTCTACTGGTTCCTGCTCACGCGACGCAAGAAGACGAGCCTTCGCTACGCCAATCTCGGCCTGGTCAAGGAAGCGCTCGGTTCGCGCAGCGCCTGGCGCCGCCACGTGCCGCCGGCGCTGATGTTCCTGGCGCTGGCGACGCTGCTCTTCGCGTCGTCGCGGCCGGCGGCGCTGATCACGCTGCCGTCGGCGCAGGAGACGATCGTGCTGGCGATGGACGTGTCGGGCAGCATGCGCGCCGCCGACGTCCAGCCCAATCGCCTGGTCGCATCGCAGGAAGCCGCCAAGGCGTTCGTCGCCGACCTGCCGAGGAACGTGAAGATCGCCGTCGTCTCGTTCGCGGGCACCGCCGCCGTCGTCCAGGCACCGACGCTCAGCCGCGACGACGTCAATGCCGCGATCGACCGCTTCCAGCTCCAGCGCGGCACCGCCATCGGCAGCGGCATCGTCCTGTCGCTGGCGACGATCTTTCCCGAAGCCGGCATCGACCTGTCGCAGATCACCGGCGAGCGGCGCATGCCGCCGGGGCCGAACGACAAGCCGCCGCCCGAATTCACGCCGGTCGCTCCGGGCTCCTATTCTTCGGCGGCGATCATCCTGCTCACCGACGGCCAGCGCACGACCGGACCCGACTCGCTCGAGGCCGCAAAGATGGCCGCCGACCGCGGCGTGCGCATCTACACGGTCGGCATCGGCACCAAGGAAGGCGAGACGATCGGCTTCGAAGGCTGGTCGATGCGCGTGCGGCTCGACGAGGACACGCTGAAGGCCGTCGCCAAGCTCACCAGCGCCGACTACTTCTACGCCGGCACCGCCGCCGACCTGAAGAAGGTCTACCAGGGGCTCAGCACCCGGCTCATCGTCGAGAAGAAGGAGACCGAGATCAGCGCCCTCCTCGCCGCCATCGGCGCAGGGCTGATGCTGGTTGCCGCCGGCCTCTCGGTCTGGTGGTTCGGACGCGTCGCCTAGCGGCGACGCCGAAACGTTTCATCACGTCCGCTGCGCACATCCCGTTACCGAGTTGACGGGATGGACACGATCGCTTCCTTGAGGGATGACACAAACCTGCCGAAGCAGACTTTGTACCGGCCGTGGCTGCGACGTGGAGCGTCGCGGCGCACGGACCGAAGTACCTTCGGGCTTCAAGAAGAAGTCGTCCAGGCAAGGGGCAGGTGGAATGAGCACGTACCGGTTGTACAAGTCGCCCGAGGGCGACATCGTTCGCGTCAAGATGGGCTTTTCGTGGCAGGCGTTCTTCGTCGGATCGCTCTCGGCGATCGTCAAGCGCACGTGGCTGCTGGTGGCGGTGGGCCTGCTCTACTACGTCGGCGAGGCCTACTTCAACGGCACGCCCACGCCGACCTCGCGCACCGCGGCGGTCGCGCTCGCGGGCCTCGGCTTCTACGCGATCTACATGCTCTTTTGCGGTGTGAACGGCAACCGGTGGCTCTGCGGGTCGCTGCGCCGCCGCGGTTTCACGCTGATCGGCGAAGAGCGCCGCTGAGCCGCCTCGTCAGGGCTGCAACTTCCAGGCGCCGTTCTCGATCCTCACCATCACCTGGCTGCGCGAGTCGACGCCGTTGTGGTCTTTCTCGGTCATGTTGTAGACGCCTTCGGAGCCGACGAAGTCGTGCAGGCTCTCGATCGCGTCGCGCAGCGCAACCCGGAACTCGGGCGTGCCGGGGCGAGCCTTTTTGAGCGCCTCGCGTGCGGCCTGCTGGATGATGAGCATCGCGTCCCAGGCGGTCGCGGCGAACAGGGAGCGTGAGTTCGGACCCTGCTTGGCCTCGAAGCGTTGAACGAAATCCATCGCCGCCTTCTTCACCGGATTCGACTCGGGAAGCTGCTCGGCGACGAGCACCGGCGCGACCGTCATGTAGCCGCCTTCGAGATCCTTGCCGCCGACGCGCAGGAAGTCGTTGTTGGCGACGCCCTGCGTCTGGTAGACCAGCCCCTTGTAGCCGCGCCGCGCAAGCTCGATCTGCGGCAGCGCGCCCGGCGTCCCGGCGGCAAAGATGTAGACCGCGTCGGGTGCGGCGGCGATCAGCTTGAGCACCTGCGCGGTGACGCTCGGGTCGGTCTGGTTGTACTTCTCCGTCGCCACGATCTTGATGCCCTTGGCCGGCGCCGCCGCCTCGATCGCCTTCAGGAAGCCCTCGCCGTAGCTCGTCGTGATGCCGATCGTCGCGATCGTCTTGCCCTTGGCCTTGAGCAGATGATCGAGCACCAGGCCGACCGAGATCGGCTCGGTGGGCGAGAGCTTGAACGCGAACCGGCGCGGGCCGTCGGGGGGCAGCACGATGGCGCCGCCGCCGGCGAGCGAGACCACCGGCACATGAGCCGACCCCGCCGTCTCGACGACTGCGAGCGACGTCGGGGTCACCGACGAGCCGATGATGAGATCGACCTTGTCTTCGGTGATGAGGCGCTGCGCATTCTTGGTCGCCGTCGTCGTGTCGCTGTTGTCGTTGAGGATGGTCATCCGCAGTTTCTCGCCTGCGATATCGGCCGGCCACATCTTCAGCGCCTGCTCGGCGGGGATGCCGAGCGACGCGCCGGGCCCGGTCGTCGACAGCGTGACGCCGATGTGGATCTCGGCCTGGGCGACCTGCGCTGCGGTACCGAGGCCGGCGCAGAGGGCTGCGGCCCGCAGGCCGGCGGCGACGATCGAGATCTTCCTGGCGATGTGCATGTCATGCTCCGATTGAGTGACGGATGCTCGCCTGCCCGTGGCCGCTTGTCGTCGGGACAGTCCCGGAGTCGCGCCCCGGCGGGACGCCTTATCCTCGACAGGGATTCGAAAGCCACGCCATGTTCGTCCGCAACTGCTGGTACACGATCGCATGGGACCACGAGGTGCCGGCGGATTCGCTTTTCACGCGCACCGTGCTGGGCGAGGCCATCCTCCTCTTTCGCACCGCCGATGGCGAGATCACGGCGCTGCGCGACCGTTGCTGCCATCGCCTGGCGCCGCTCTCGAAAGGGCGCAAGGAAGGCGACCGCGTGCGCTGCGGCTACCACGGCCTGCTGTTCGACGCGACCGGTCGCTGCGTCGAGATCCCGGGCAGCGACAGCGTGCCGGACAAGGCGCGCGTGCAGCGCTATCCGGTCGTGGTCAAGAACAAGTGGGTGTTCGTCTGGATGGGCGATCCGGAGAAGGCCGACACCGCCTTGCTGCCCGACAACTTCTCGTGCGATTCCCCCGACTGGGACTACGTTCCCGGCTACCTGCACTACGACACGCCGCAACCCCTGGTCTGCGACAACCTCCTCGACTTCTCGCATCTCTCTTACGTGCACGAGAACACGCTCGGCGGCTCGACCGCCATCGCCCGCGCCCGGCCGACGATCGAGGCCGTGCCGCGCGGCATCCGCGTCACGCGCCACATTCCCGACGTTCCGTCACCGCCCTACTACCGGGAGGTGCGCGGCATCGTCGGCAATCTCGACCGCTGGTTCATCTACGACTTCGTTCTTCCCGGCACGCTGCTGATGGACTCCGGCGGCCGCCCGGCAGGGGCGCCGATCGGCGACAACCGGGGCTCGGTGCGGCAGCACAGCTGCCAGACCGTCACCCCCGAGACCGACCGTTCGACCCACTATTTCTTCCAGCAGTCCCGCCACACCAGCGAGGGCGATCACTCGATCGCCGAGGGAGCGTTTCGCGTGCTCTGCAGGGCATTCGAGGAAGACCGCGACATGATCACGGCACAGAGCCGCGCCATCGATGCCGACCCGGACGCGCCGATGCTGCCGTTGGCGATGGACGCAGCGCTCGTGCGCTTTCGCAAGCTCGTCGCCGACATGGTGGCCGCCGAGGCGCGCGATGGTTCAGCCGAAGCGGCCCTGCAGGAACCAGCCGCTCTCGTTCGCGCCCGAGGCCGATAGCGGCAAGCGCGCGCGGTAGATCCAGACCAGCGCGCCGTCGGCCGCCTCGGCGATGAAGTAGTCGCGCTCGGCCAGGCCCGCGTCCCACCAGCCGGCCTCGATCCGCTCCGGTCCCGAGAGCAGGCTGAGCGGCCGGCCATCGAGCAGGGGACGCGATCGCCGCTCCTGCAGCGGCTCGCAGACCGGCTGCAGCCAGACCGGTCGTGCCGAGGCCGTCATCGGCCCGGTCTCGTGCGTCGTCGATGGAGCCGACGCTTCGCGACGACCCTTCGGACGCGCGCCTCGCGAGGGCCGGGCGGCGGCGTCGGCGCGGCTCAGCCCGCTCGCGCGCTCGGGTCGATGGTCCTCGACCGCGGCGAGGCGCTGCACCTGGTCGGCCCCGAGGCGCGCCTGCAGGCGCTCGATCAATCGCGTCAGGCCTTCGTTCTCGCTCTGGCGGGTCGGGAAGAGCTCGGTGTTGGGCGCGGCGCGCTTGACGATGTCCTCGGCCTGGAGTGCGAGCTCGAGCGTCGGCGCCGGCAGCTGCACCTGCGCCAGGCGCTCCCTCAGCAGCGCGAGCAGATGGGCGCTGTCCCGCGCGGGCTCGGCGAGCGCGATCTCGAGCGACGTCGCCTGCGGCGTGCGGTCGCCCTGCTGCCAGCGCGTCTCGTGATGCATCAGCAGGCGAAAGCGCCGCACGAAGGCGTGCTGGGCCGAGAGCCAGGTGACGAGCCGGGCGAGCAGCACCGACGCGCCGTAGAGGACCTGCTCGGTGCTGTCGGCACGGGCGAAGAGCTCGAGACGGCTCTCGAACAGTCGCGCCGGCACGAGCGGCTCGCGCGGGTCGGGCCGGCGGCCGAAGGCGGCATCGATCTCCCGCAGCAGCGACTCGCCGAAGCGGCGCGCGAGCCCGGCGCGCGGCAGGCCGAGCAGGTCGCCGATCCGGCGCAGGCCCATGCCCTGCAAGGCCTCCCAGTGCTCGCGGCCCGGGCCGAGCAGCCAGACCGGCGCGACGGCGAGCGCCTCTCGCGTCGCTTCCAGGCTCGCGCAGCGCGACGGCGGCTCGACACGGGCGAGGATCGCCGCGCCGGCGGCCGTTGCGGCGACGGCGATGCGCACCTCGTGGCCGAGCGGCTGCACCGCCTGCAGCAGGCGTTCGATCAGGGAATCGAGGCCGCCGAAGTAGCGCAGGCTCGCCTGCACTTCGAGCAGGACGGTGTGTGGCGCAGCGTTATCGCTGGCGGTCGGCAGCGACACGCTCGGCGTGAAGGCGAGCGCGGCGTGCGCGACCGGCAGCAGCGCCTCGGCGTCGCGGGTCGCGTCGGCCTGACCGAGGACGACGCGCGGCGCGAGCGCAAGCGCGGTCGCGCGCTTCAGCCCCGGCTTGACGCCCTCGGCCTGCGCCACGGCATTGGCCGCCGAGATCCGGTGCCCGTCGACCAGTGCGATCGCCGGCTCGGACGCGACCGCCGCATCGCCAGTAGAGAGCGTCGCTGCGAACGATTCGAGCGAGAGGCAAGGCAGGTGAAGCGCGATCCAGAGCACGATGCAGCAAGGAAAGGAACAGCGAGGAAAGGAACGATCGATCGAGCACGCCGCGGATCGCCGTCACGACGGCGCTCAGGCGAAGTTGACGAAGGTCGCCGCCTGCCAGGCCGAGGCCCGCTCGCGATCGCTCTCGGCGCGGCGTTTCGCCGCACCCGACAGCACCGGCGGCAAGGCCAGCTGCAGCGGCGCTTCGAGCGGCGGGCCGCGGCGCTTCAGCACCTGGACCCGCAGCCGGTCGGCGCCGCCCGCCTGCAGGGCCAGTCGCAAGGGAGACGCCGTGGGGCGGCCTGCACACGACGCCTCGCGCATGACGAAGGCGGCGCCGTCGTGGTTGTGGGCGGCGAGCTGGAGCCGGCGCAGCCGCTCGGCGCGCAGGCGCGGCGGCAGCCAGGCGAGCACCGCACCGACGTGGCCGCTCTTCAAGGCCTGCTCTAGCGCCCAGAGACTGTCGCTGCCCGCGACGACGCGTGCGCGGGTGTGGACGACGAGGAGCTCGGCGACGTCGAAGCCGAGACGCTCAAGTGCCGCGACAGAGAGCGCCGCCGGCGGGTCGAACACCATCACCAGCCGGCCGGCGCGCTGCGCAGCCACGAGCGACGGCGCAAGCAGGCGGATCTCGCCGACGCCGGGATGCGGCAACAGCAGCTCGCTCAGCGCCCGGCGCGGCCAGCCGCCGCCGGGCAGCTCGGCATCGAGCGCAGCAAAGCCGCTGGCGATGGCGTCGCCGGCGCTGCGGCCGATCTGGTGGCCGAGCCAGAGAGCCGGATGGAGGGTTTCCGGGGCGCGCCGCTCGGTCTTCGCCGCCACCGGGCGGGCCGGCAGCGGCCGGGGGCGCGCCGGCGCTTCGGGCAGCCACTCGCCCCGCGGCCGGACCGGCGGCGGCAAGGAGGAAAGAGCAGGGGGCACGAGGTCCATGATGCGATGACTGTACGTTTATACAGTATCGATCGCAAGACCTCCGGTCCGGAGGGGGCCTTCGCTGCGGACGGTGACGCAGCATTGAGGTTCGCCCCCGCCCGGAAGAGGAAGGCGATCGCCGATTCGCGGTGCCGCGCCCGCATTGCAGAATCGCCCTGCGCCGACCTGATGCGCTCGTCCGATTCCGAGGAGACTCTCACCAATGCCTGCGCCTGCCTTTCGCCGCCGCCCGCTCGCCTCCGGACTGCGCAGCACACTCGCACCCGCCCTTGCCTTGAGCGCTGCGCTCGCGCCGGCCTTGGTCGCCGCCCAGACACCGCCGATCAAGCCAGGCCTGTGGGAGGTGCGCAGCGAGCGCCAGGTCGAGGGTCGCAAGGAAGGGTCGCCGGCCGACATGATGAAGAACCTGCCACCCGAAGCGCGGGCGAAGGTCCAGGCGCAGATGAAGGCCAACGGCGTCTCGATGGGCACGGACGGCGCCAACCGCATCTGCCTCGACAAGAGCTCGCTCGACTCCGGCCGCTGGCAATCGCGCGCGACCCATTGCCGGGTCGAGTACAGCGCGCGCAGCGCGAGCGGCTGGAAATGGCACTCCACCTGCTCCGCGCCCGCCTCGACGAGCGACGGCGAGGCGATGTTCGCCAACGCCGAGAACTACACCGTCCGCACGACGTCGACCTACACCTTCCGCGGCGAGCCGAGGACGACCCAGATGACGATCAAGGCGAAATGGGTCGGCGCGAACTGCGGTGACATCAAGCCCGTCGACCCGAAATCGCTCGACGTCAAGCCCGTCATGCCCAAGCGCTGATACCCTCCCCGCCCACAACGACATCACCCCCGACGGAGACACCATGTACGGTTCGATGATGCAGCTGCCGCTGCTGATCTCCACGCTTCTCGTCCACGCCGAGCGGCACCACGGCGAACAGGAGGTGGTCTCGCGCCGGGTCGAGGGCGACATCCATCGCACGACCTA
>JBDTJD010000191.1:0-4609 GCA_039935975.1 Caldimonas sp. | reverse complement strand
GTTGGGATACTTCTTCATCTCGGCGACGAACGCCTTGTGCGGGAAAGGATAGAGCTGTTCGACACGGATCAGCGCCGTATCGACCGCGGTCTTCCGCTCAGCGCGCGCCTTGACGAGGTCGTAGTAGACCTTGCCGGAGCACGCCACTAGGCGCTTGACCTTCTCGGCGTTGAGCTCGGGCGTGGGGTCGCCCAGCACCGTCCTGAACTCGCCCTTCGTGAAATCGGTGAGCGGCGAGGTCGCGTCCTTCGCCCGCAGCAGCGACTTCGGCGTCATGACGATCAGCGGCTTCCTGAACATCCGGACCATCTGCCGCCTGAGAACGTGGAAGATCTGCGCCGCGTTGGTCGGCTGCACGATCTGCATGTTGTGGTCGGCCGCGAGCTGCATGAATCGCTCGAGACGCGCCGAGGAGTGTTCGGGGCCCTGCCCTTCGTAACCGTGCGGAAGCAGCAGCGTCAAGCCGTTGGAGCGTCCCCACTTGACCTCGCCGGAGGCGATGAACTGGTCGATCACCACCTGCGCGCCGTTGACGAAGTCGCCGAACTGGGCCTCCCACAGCACCAGCGTGTTCGGGTCCGCGCTCGCGTAGCCGTACTCGAAGCCGAGCACGGCTTCCTCGGAGAGGAGCGAATCGATGACCACGAACGGAGCCTGCCCGTCCGCGACGTGCTGGAGCGGCGTGTACGTGCCCTCGTCCCAGCGCTCGCGGTTCTGGTCGTGCAGGACGGCGTGGCGATGGGTGAAGGTTCCGCGCGCGGAATCTTCTCCGGAGAGGCGGACGGCGTAGCCGCTTGCGACCAGCGAGGCGAACGCGAGGTGTTCGCCCATGCCCCAGTCGACGCGCACCTCGCCGCGGCCCATGGCCGCCCGGTCGGCCAGCACCTTCTCGACCAGCGGATGAACCTTGAAGTTCGGGGGCACGGTCGTGATGCGCTCGGCCAGGCGCTTGAGCTCGGTCACCGGCAGCGCCGTGTCGGCGGCGTCGGTCCACTTCTTGCCGAGGAATGGCGACCAGTCGACCGCGTACTTGCTCTTGTAGTTGGTGAGCACCGGGTCGTAGCTGCTCTTGCCGGCATCGAGCGATGCGCGGGTCGACTTCACCAGCGCATCGGGGCCGTCTGCGGGGAGGACGCCCTGAAGCACGAGCTTGTCGCCGTAGAGCTTTCTCGTCCCGGGATGCGCCGCGATCTTCTTGTACATCAGCGGCTGCGTCATCGCCGGCGTGTCCTGCTCGTTGTGGCCGAGCTTTCGGAAGCAGACGATGTCGACGACGACATCCTTGTTGAACTCCTGTCGATAGTCGAGCGCGAGCTGGCTGCAGAGGATGACGGCCTCGGGATCGTCGCCGTTCACATGCAGCACGGGCGCCTCGATCATCTTGACGACGTCGGTGCAGTAGAGCGTCGAACGCGAGTCGCGCGGATCCGACGTCGTGAAGCCGATCTGGTTGTTGATGACGACGTGGATCGTCCCGCCGGTGTAGTAGCCGCGCGTCTGTGCCAGCGCCAGCGTTTCCATCACGACGCCCTGGCCGGCGAATGCGGCATCACCGTGGACGATCACGGGCAGCACCGTGTCGCCCTCGCTGTCGCCGCGTCGGTCGAGACGCGCCTTGACAGAGCCCTCGACGACCGGGTTGACGATCTCGAGGTGCGACGGGTTGAAAGACAGGCTCAGGTGAACCGGACCGCCCGGGGTCGTGATGTCGCTGGAGAAGCCCTGGTGGTACTTCACGTCGCCCGAGGGCAGGCTTTCCGGCGCCGTATGGTCGAACTCGGCGAACAGGTCCTTCGGCATCTTGCCCAGCGTGTTGACGAGGACGTTGAGCCGACCGCGATGGGCCATGCCGATCACGATTTCCTGCACACCGCGGCCGCCGGCGCGCTGCACGAACTCGTCCATCGACGCGATGAAGCTCTCGCCGCCTTCGAGCGAGAAGCGCTTCTGTCCGACGTACTTGGTGTGCAGGTAGCGCTCGAGGCCTTCGGCCGCCGTGAGCCGCTCGAGGATGTGAAGCTTCTGTTCGACCGTGAACGTGGGCTTCGAGCGGATCGATTCCAGCCTCTGCTGCCACCAGCGCTTCTCGATCGGCTCGGTGCAGTGCATGTACTCGGCGCCGATCGTGCCGCAATAGGTCTCGCGCAACGCCTGCACGATCTGGCGCAGGGTCATCTGCTCGTCGGTCGTGAAGTAGGTGTTCGTCGCGCTGAACACCATGTCCATGTCGGACTCGGTCAGGTCGTAGAACGCCGGCTCGAGCTCGGGAATCTTGGGGCGTTCCTGGCGCTTGAGCGGATCGAGGTCGGCCCAGCGCGAGCCGAGCGACCGATAGGCGCCGATGAGCGACTGGACGTAGACCTGCTTTCTCGCGATCGCCAGGTCTTCACCCGAGGCACGATTGCCGAATGCGTTGGCCTTGGCCCGCTGGGCGAACGACTCGATCACCGGTGCGTGCGCCATGTCACGAGCTGAACTACCGTCGGCGGCAGGGACATTCTGGAGCGCGTCGAAGTAGGCGCGCCACTTCTCGGGCACCGAGCCCGGATTGTCGAGATAGGCTTCGTAAAGCTCCTCGACGTACGGCGCGTTGCCGCCGAACAGGTATGAGTTGGACCTGCTTTCCTGCATCATGATCGCTCACCTTCCGCGCCGGTTTCCGACGCTGCAGTGGGTTTGAAAACCTTCCACAAGCCAGCTTCGCCGGCCTGAGGACTAGCTGTATCGCCGGCGCTAAGCCGCCAGCGATGGGTCCGCCCGGCACTTTAGCACCGGGCAATGCCTGCTAAGCCGCGAGGGACTGTGGCGAAGAGGTCAACTTCGCACGCGCCGCCTGCAGTTCCCGGGCCAGCCGCTCCACGAGCTCCTTCGCCGGCACGATCTTCTTGACCGCGCCAATCCCCTGTCCGCTGCCCCAGATGTCCTTCCATGCCTTGGTCGCGCCGCCGCCGAAATTCATCTTCGTCGGATCGCTTTCGGGCAGCGCATCGGGGTCGAGGCCGGCGTTGCGGACCGAGCCCTTCAGGTAGTTGCCGTGCACGCCTGTGAAGAGGCTCGAATAGACGACGTCGTCGCTGCTGCCTGCAACGATCATCTCCTTGTAGGCGTCGACGGCACGCGCTTCCTCGGTGGCGACGAAGGCGCTGCCGATGTAGGCGAAGTCGGCGCCCATCGCGAGCGCCGCCGCGACGCCGCCACCGGTCGCGATCGCGCCCGAGAGCGCGAGCGGGCCGTCGAACCACTCGCGGATCTCCGCGACAAGCGCGAACGGGCTCTTCACACCGGCATGTCCGCCCGCGCCGGCAGCCACGGCGATCAGGCCGTCGGCACCCTTCTCGATCGCCTTCCTGGCGAAGGCGTTGTTGATGATGTCGTGCATCACGATCCCGCCCCAGGCGTGCACCGCCTCGTTGACATCGGTGCGGGCGCCGAGCGAGGTGATCACGATCGGCACCTTGTACTTCGCGCACATCTGCAGGTCGTGCTCGAGCCGGTCGTTGCTCCGGTGCACGATCTGGTTGATCGCGAAAGGCGCCGCCTTCCTGTCGGGATGGGCGCGGTCGTGCGCGGCCAGCGTCTGGGTGATCTCGGCGAGCCACTCGTCGAGCTGCTCGGCAGGACGCGCGTTCAGCGCCGGCATCGAGCCGATAACGCCCGCCTTGCACTGCTCGATCACGAGCTTCGGGTTGCTGACGATGAAAAGGGGCGCGCCGAAGATCGGCAAGGGCAGGTGGCGGAGAACGGCGGGCAGCGGCATGGGCTTCCTTGTCAAAGCGCGATGAAGATCAGAACGATTCGAGCGCCATCGCCGTGACGCTGTCGGCGCCCTCGACGATCGCGTCGCGCTGCGAGGAAGCCTTGACGAGCAGGTGCTCGGCGTAGAAGCGCGCCGTCGCGATCTTGGCCTCGAGAAAGGCCCGGTCGCCCGTGCCGGCGCCCAGGGCGTCCTCGGCCGCGACCAGCGAGCGCGCCATCTGCCAGCCGGCCACCAGGTTGCCGGCGAGCATGAGATAGGGCACCGATCCGGCGAAAGCCGCGTTGGGGTTCGCCTTGCCTTCGGCGACGATGAAATCGACGACCTGCTCGAAAGCTTCGCGTGCAGAGCGCAGGCGCTTCAGCATCGACCCCGAAGCGTCGCCCGGGCGGCCCTCGAGCACGGTCTCGGTCGCGGCGATCTGGCGTGCGATGCCCCTGGCGACGCCGCCGCCGTCGCGTGCGGTCTTGCGCCCGACCAGATCGTTGGCCTGGATCGCGGTCGTGCCTTCGTAGATGGTCAGGATGCGTGCGTCGCGCAGGTATTGCGCCGCGCCAGTCTCCTCGATGAAGCCCATGCCGCCGTGCACCTGCACGCCCAGGCTCGCGACCTCGATGCTCATCTCGGTGCTGTAGCCCTTCACGAGCGGCACCAGGAATTCGTAGAAGGCCTGGTTCTGCTTGCGCGCGTCGGCGTCGGGATGACGGTGGGCCTCGTCGAAGGCGGCAGCGGCGACGATCGCCATTGCCCGGCAGCCCTCCGTGTAGGCCCGCATCGTCATCAGCATGCGGCGCACGTCGGGGTGGTGGATGATCGTCGCGCTGCCGGCGACCGAGCCGTCGACCGGACGCGACT
>JBDTJD010000190.1:0-2592 GCA_039935975.1 Caldimonas sp. | reverse complement strand
TCGTCGCCACCGGCGGCGCGCGGCGCACGAACCAGATCGACTGCGTCGCGGAGAAATCGGCGATGCACGGCACCGCGCCGAGCAGGTAGGGCCGTCCGTCGCCGAGCATCGCGTCGAGACGGTCGAGATAGGCCACGAGCGCCGAGCCGGCGTCGGCTGTCGGCGCACGCCGCATCGCCGGACTCATCGCCGCGCGGTCGGCGCCGAAGGCCTTGACGCCTTCCGGCGGCAGGCCGGCGAAAATGTGCGCGACGCCGGCCGGCTGCATCGTGTACGGGATCGCGCTCCAGAAAAGCGCCGTGTCGGCCCACTGCGCGACGATGTCGGCAACGCCCGCGGTCGCGGCCGGATAGAGCGCCGGCTCCGGCCACAGACGATCGATCACCCGGCACATCAGCGCCGAGTCGCAATAGATGTCGGCGCCGATCTGCATGAAGGGCGTGCGCCGGTAGCCGCCGGTGAGCGCGACGACGTCGGGCTTGGGCATGATCCGCGGCACGTGGACCGAGCGCCACGGGATCCGCTTCATGCCGAGCACGAGCCGCACCTTCTCGGAAAAGGGCGAGGTCGGATAGTGATGGAGGACGAGGTCGGTCATGCGGGATCGCTTTCGCGATGGGTCAGATCACCTTGACGAGCTGCTTGCCGAAGTTCCTGCCCTTGAGCAGGCCGAGGAAGGCCTCGGGCGCCGCGGCGATGCCTTCGGCGACGCTCTCGCGGTACTTGAGCTTGCCGCTCGCCACCAGGCCTGCGAGCTCCTTGAGCGCTTCCGGCCAGACCTCCATGTGCTCGCTGACGATGAAGCCCTCAAGCGTCAGGCGTGACTTCAGCAGCAGCGTCGGCTGCTGCAGCGGGATCGGCGCGCCGTCGTAGCCGCTGATCATCCCGCACAGCGCGATCCGACCGAAGGCGTTCATGCGCGCGAGCATCGCGTCGAGGATCACGCCGCCGACGTTCTCGAAGTAGCCGTCGACGCCGTCAGGCGTCGCCTCCTTCAACGCCTGGTAGAGCGACTTCGGATCCGGATGAGCCTTGTAGTCGACGCAGGCGTCGAAGCCGAGCTCTTCAGTGACGTAGGCGCACTTCTCGGCGCCGCCGGCGATGCCCACCGCTCGGCAGCCGCGCGACTTCGCGAGCTGACCCACGACGCTGCCGACCGCGCCGCTCGCCGCGCTGACGACGACGGTCTGCCCCGACTTCGGCTGGCAGATCTTCAGCAGGCCGTACCACGCCGTCACGCCCGGCATGCCGACCGGGCCGAGATAGGCCGATAGCGGCACGCGCGACGCGTCGACCTTGCGCAGCATGCCCGGCGTGGCCGCATCGACGATCGAATACTCCTGCCAGCCGCCGAAGCCGACGACGCTGTCGCCCTCGGCGTAGCCGGGGTGGCGGGACTTCTCGACGACGCCGACCGTGCCGCCTTGCATCACCTGGTCGAGAGGCTGCGGCTGGGCGTAGCTCTTCGCGTCGTCCATGCGGCCACGCATGTACGGGTCGAGGCTCAGGTAGTGATGGCGCACCAGCACCTGGCCGTCGCCCGGCTCGCCCACCGGTCGCCCGAGGAGACGGAAGTTGTCGGTGCTGGCCTCGCCTTTCGGCCTGGAGACGAGATGGATCTGTCGGTTGGTGCGTGTCATGAGACTCCTTCAATCGGATGCGTTGAGGCGCTGGATGCGCTGGCCGCCCGCAGGCAGACCTTTCAGGTACTTGAACGTGCCGGTGGCGTGGGCGACGAGCTGGCCCGCAGTATCGAAGAGCGAGCCTTCGCAGAAGGCCATCGACGCCGTGCGATGCAGGCGCTTGCCCTTGCCGACGAGGCGACCGAGTCCCGGGCGCAGAAAGCTCGTCTTCATCTCGACCGTGACCACGCCCGACGACTCGACGACACCGTCCTCGCCGGGGCTCCTGGCCGCGTGCGCCATGACGACGTCGAGCAGCGTCATCGTCACGCCGCCGTGGGCGACGCCCCAGGAGTTGGTGAGCTCGTCGCGAAGCGTCACCGCGATCTCGGCTTCGCCGTGATCGAAGCGCAGTAACTCGAAGCCGAGATGCTCGACGAACGGGATGTTGACGAGAAACTTCAACGGCGGCTCAGGCGGCGATGATGGCCGAGACGCCGCCGTCGATCGGCAGCACCTGCCCGGTGATGTGCTTGCCGGCCTGCGAGGCGAACAGCAGCGCGGCGCCTTTCAGGTCGTCGTCGTCGCCGATGCGCAGCAGCGGCGCATGGCTGGCGAGGCTGTCGGCGCCGATGCGCGCGATCGTGCCCTGGGTCATCTTGCTCGGGAACATGCCCGGTGCGAGCGCGTTGACGTTGATGTTGTACTTGCCCCATTCGCCGGCCAGCGTGCGCGTGAAGTTGACGACGGCGGCCTTGCTCGTGTTGTAGGCGACCATCGTCATGTCGGCGCTGTTGCCCGCGAGCCCGGCGATCGAGGCGACGTTGATGATCTTGCCCTGCTTCCTCGGGATCATGCTGTGCTTGCCGACGGCCTGGCTCATCAGGAAGATCGAGCGCACGTTCAGGTTCATGACCTTGTCCCAGGCTTCGAGCGGGTGATCCTCGGCCGCCGCGCCCCAGGTTGCGCC
>JBDTJD010000189.1:0-3231 GCA_039935975.1 Caldimonas sp. | reverse complement strand
TGAGCGCATCGTCCCGTACCGCGCGTGTCTTCGTCCGGACGGAGGATTTCGACCTCGCGGTCGAGACCGCGGCGCTGCGCGCTGGCGACGGCGGCGTCGGTGCCGTCGTGAGCTTCATCGGCACGGTGCGCGACCACCACGACGGCGAAGCGCTCCAGGCGCTGGAGCTCGAGCACTACCCCGGAATGACCGAAGCCTCGATCGAGGCCATGATCGACGAGGCCGTCCGCCGCTTCGACATCCGCGCCGCGCGCGTCGTCCACCGCGTCGGCCGGCTCGAGCCGATGGCGCAGATCGTCCTCGTCGCGGTTTCCGCGCGACATCGCGGCGAGGCGTTCCAGGCGTGCGAATTCCTGATGGACTACCTGAAGACGCAGGCGCCGTTCTGGAAGAAGGAAAGCGGCACGGCCGGTGCGCGTTGGATCGACGCCCGCAGCGTCGACGACGACGCCCTCGCGCGCTGGGGCATCGCGACGACCAACGCAGCGCCGCTGCCGAGCCGCTGACGATGCCCTGGATCGAGATTGCCGCGGTCTCGGGCGGCGCCGCCGTCGGCGCCCTGCTGCGCTGGGGCGCGGGCATCTGGCTCAACGCCCGCTGGAGCGGCTTCCCGCTTGGCACGCTGTTCGTCAACTGCGTCGGCGGCCTGGTCATCGGGGGCGTGCTGTTCTGGCTGGAGCGCTCGCCCAACGAGCTGCTTCGCCTGCTTCTGGTCACCGGCCTGCTCGGCGGCTTCACGACCTTCTCGGCGTTCTCGGTGGAATCGCTGATCATGCTGCAGCGCGGCGAATTGGCACTCGCGCTGGCCCATGCCGCCGCCCACGTCCTCGGCGCGCTGGCGTTCGCCGCGCTCGGCTTCCGCACCGCCCAGCTGCTCTTGTTGCGCTGAACTTGCGCCCGATCAAGGCGCGCGCTGCGCCGCCTTGAAAACTCCACGGTGACGCCTCAACTTCACCGGATCGGAGGAATCTCGAATGCGAGCGGACAAATTCACCACCACCTTGCAGGAAGCGCTCGGCGACGCCCAGAGCCTGGCGGTCACGCGCGACAACCCCTACATCGAGCCGGTGCACCTTTTCGCGGCGATGCTGGCCCAGGCCGACGGCCCCAAGCCGCTCCTGGGTCGGGCAGGTGTGAACGTCGCCAAGCTGCAATCCGCGCTGGACGACGCGATGTCGCGCCTTCCCCAGGTCCAGGGCGGCGAGCAGGTGCAGGCCGGGCGCGAATTGGGCGGCCTGCTGCAAGGCGCCGAGAAGGAAGCGCACAAGCGCGGCGACCAGTTCATTTCCAGCGAGATGGTGATCCTGGCCGCGACCGACTCGAAGACGTCCGCCGGCGCTTTGTTGAAGGAATTCGGCGGAACGCGCAAGGCCATCGAGGCGGCGATCGACGCGGTCCGGGGCGGCCAGAAGGTCGACAGCGCCGAGGCCGAAGGGCAGCGCGAGGCGCTCAAGAAATACACGATGGACCTCACCGAGCGCGCCCGCGCGGGCAAGCTCGATCCGGTGATCGGCCGCGATGACGAGATCCGCCGCGCGATCCAGGTGCTGCAGCGCCGCACCAAGAACAACCCGGTGCTGATCGGCGAGCCGGGCGTCGGCAAGACGGCGATCGTCGAGGGTCTGGCGCAGCGCATCGTCGCGGGTGAGGTGCCCGACTCGCTCAGGAACAAGCGCGTCCTCGTGCTCGACATGGCGCTGCTGCTGGCCGGCGCGAAATACCGCGGCGAATTCGAGGAGCGGCTGAAGTCGGTGCTGAAGGAAGTCGCCCAGGACGAAGGCCAGACGATCGTCTTCATCGACGAGATCCACACCATGGTCGGTGCGGGAAAGGCCGAGGGCGCGATCGATGCGGGCAACATGCTGAAGCCGGCACTGGCGCGCGGCGAGCTCCACTGCATCGGCGCGACGACGCTCGACGAGTACCGCAAGTACATCGAGAAGGACGCCGCGCTCGAGCGCCGGTTCCAGAAGATCCTCGTCGGCGAGCCGACTGTCGAGGCGACCATCGCGATCCTGCGCGGCTTGCAGGAGAAATACGAGGTCCATCACGGCGTGCAGATCACCGACCCGGCGATCGTCGCCGCGGCCGAGCTGTCGGCGCGCTACATCACCGACCGCTTCCTGCCGGACAAGGCGATCGACCTCATCGACGAGGCTGCGGCCAAGGTGAAGATCGAGATCGACTCGAAGCCCGAAGTTCTCGACAAGCTCGATCGGCGCTTGATCCAGCTGCAGATCGAGCGCGCTGCCGTCCTCAAGGAAAAAGACGAGGCGAGCAAGCGCCGGCGCGATCTGCTCGAAGAAGAAATCGCCCGCGTGAAGCGGGAGATCTCCGACATGGAGGAGATCTGGAAAGCGGAGAAGGCTGCCGCGCAAGGATCGGGGCAGATGCTCGAAGAGATCGACCGCATCCGCTTCCAGATCGAAGAGCTGACGCGAAAGGGCGACTACGACAAGGTCGCGAAACTCCGCTACGAAACACTGCCAGAGCTCGAGCGGACGCTCAAGGAGGCACAGGACAACGAGCAGAAGAAGAGCACGGAAGGCGGCAAGCCGCAGCTGCTGCGGACGTCGGTCGGCGCGGAGGAGATCGCTGAAGTCGTCGCGCGCGCGACCGGCATCCCGTTGGCCAAGCTGATGCAGGGCGAGCGCGACAAGCTCCTGCAGATGGAAGCCAAGCTGCACGAGCGCGTCGTCGGCCAGGACGAGGCGATCAAGGCGGTTTCGGACGCCATTCGCCGCTCACGCTCCGGCCTGTCGGATCCGAATCGCCCGACCGGCTCGTTCCTCTTCCTCGGCCCGACCGGGGTCGGCAAGACCGAGCTGTGCAAGGCGCTCGCCGGCTTTCTGTTCGACAGCGAAGATCACCTGATTCGCCTCGACATGAGCGAGTTCATGGAGAAGCATTCGGTCGCCAGGATGATCGGCGCGCCGCCAGGCTATGTCGGCTACGACGAAGGCGGCTACCTGACCGAGGCGGTCCGGCGCAAGCCTTACAGCGTGCTCCTGCTCGACGAGGTCGAGAAGGCCCATCCGGATGTCTTCAACGTGCTGTTGCAGGTGCTCGACGATGGTCGTCTCACCGACGGCCAGGGGCGGACGGTCGACTTCAAGAACACGGTCATCGTCATGACCTCGAACCTCGGCTCGCAGCAGATCATGCAGATGGTCGGGCAAAGCCCGCAGGCGATCCACGCAGCGGTCTGGACCGAGTTGAAGCAGCATTTCC
>JBDTJD010000188.1:0-4448 GCA_039935975.1 Caldimonas sp. | reverse complement strand
GAGGAGTCGACCTGCGCGAGCAGCGTGGTCGGCACCTGGACGTAGGCAACGCCGCGCATGAAGCACGCTGCGGCGAAGCCCGCGAGATCGCCGATCACGCCGCCGCCGAGGGCGAAGATCGTCGTCGTGCGGTCGGCGTGGGCGGCGAGGAGCGCATCGAAGATGCGCTGCAGGGTAGACCACTCCTTGTAGCTCTCGCCGTCGGGCAGAACGATCGTCTCCACCCGTGAACATCGGCGCGAAAGTGTCGCCGCCAGCCGCTCGGCGTAAAGCGGCTCCACGGTCTCGTTGCTGACAATCACGCACGCTCCGGGCAACGCGACATCGGCGAAGCTCTCGGGCGCACCCAGCAGTCCGCTGCCGATGCGGATCGGGTAGCTGCGCTCGCCCAGTGCGACGAGAACGGTGGATGCTCGGCCCGCGCTCATGACGCTCCGGCAGGGCGCGTCACTCGCGCGACGACGGTATCGACGATCCGGTCGAAGGACAGACCGGCGACGTCGACGACGATCGCGGCGGTCTCCCGGTAGAGCGGCTCGCGCTCTTCGGCGAGCTGATGCAGACGTTGCTCGGCGTTGTCGACTTGGAGCAGGGGGCGCCGGCGGTCTCGCTTCAAGCGCTTCCAGAGCAGCTCGATGGGTGCGTTCAGGAAGACGCAGGTGCTGCGCGTGCGCAGCAGCTCTCGGTTCCCGGTGCGCAACACGGCACCGCCGCCCGTCGCGATGACCGACGCGCCCGCTTCGATCAGCCCGGCGAGCGCCTCCGCCTCGAGTTCACGAAAGGCCGGCTCGCCGTCGCGCTCGAACAGCCGCGCGATGGAGCAACCGGCACGCTGCTCCACGACCTTGTCGCAGTCGGCGAACGGCACGTCGAGCCGCCGCGCCGCCTCCCTGCCGACGGCGGACTTGCCGCTGCCGGGGAGTCCGATCAGGCTGAGCGGAAGGGCACCCGGCGTCAGTTCGGGTTCGCGCAACTCGCCGCGATGCCGTAGGGGCTGATGACGTAGGCCGGGGACTGGGAGACGTTCTTGATCGACGCCGCGTCGACCGGCACGGGGGCGACGAGATAGGTGGCCCGCCCTTCGCTCCCGGAGACGCCCGAAGCCGACACCGTGATCAGCGCGTCGACCCACGAGCCGTGATCCTTGGCATAGGTGAGCTGAACCTCGGCGGTGCCGTCGGCGCGCGTCTTCGACTGAAGCAGCGAGATGATGACGTCGGGCTTGCGCGGCCAGAGCTGTCCGTCGCCGTTCTTGTCCTCACCGGCCTCGAGCACGCCGTTGCGGTTGGTGTCCTCGTTGAGGCAGATTGCCGTCTCGTTCTTGATCCACGCTGATTGGCCTGGCGTGTAGAAGCCCTTGCGGTAGTTCGGCAGGTCGATCGAGACAACGAGGTTCACGTCGGGCTTGGCCACGCCCGCCGAGTCAGCGACGCTGATGACGAACTTCTTGATGTATGTGAGCTCGTTGACGATCACGAGCTCATTCGTGCCGATGGTCACGCCGAGCGGCTCCGAGGTCACCGTGAGCGTGACGAGCTTGGAGGTCAGGCAGTTGACCAGGTTGGGGTCGGTGTCGCTCTTGCCGTAGCAGACCCGCACGGTGACGCCGTCGGTCGGGCTCGAGCGGGCCGACGGCACGTACGCCGTCGTGACGATGCCGTTGGCGTCGCTGAACAGGGTCGTGCTGCCGGTCGTGAACGTGCCGCCGATCGAGTTGACATCACCATTCAGGTCGAAGCGCACCCGGACATTCGGAATCGGCAGGTTGTTCGCGCCGAGGAAGAGCGCCCGGATCTCGGACCGGTTCGTCTGGGTGCCCGCGAGATTGACGGGAACGACGCTCGGATTCGCCGAGACCGACGCCGACGCAATCGCGGTGCCCGCAGGAACGACCGGCACCGTGCCCGTGGTCTGGACCTGAACGGTCTGCGTGTCGGTCTTGCCGCCAATGTTGGTCGTGACGGTGTAGGAGCCGACAGCCGCGGGCGACGTGTAGTTGAAGATGTAGTCGCCGTTGATGCCGGTCGCGGCAGTCACCTGGTCCGGTGTCAGACCGGTCGCGATGATCTGCACCGGTTGGGCGCTCATCGGATTGCCGGCCTGGTCGACGACGTGGTACTGGATTTGGCCCGCGGTCGAGGGCGCGATCACAGCAGGCACGAGCGTGCTGGTGACCGTCGTGCCGACGACCTGAAGGGTCGCGGTCTTGCTGATTGCGCCCGAGGTCGCCGTCACGGTGATCAGGCGGTTGCCACGATTCGAGCCGATGCCGATCTGGGCCGTGAGAACGCCATTGGTGCCCGTGGTCGCCGCGCCCGCGGTGACGACGGCATCGCCGTCGGCGCTGATCGTGACCGGGATGCCGGCCAGCGTGTTGCGGGACGCATCGATCGCGGTGACCGACACCGTCGCGGTCGCGCTGCCCGTATTCGGGACTTGCGCCGAATTGACGGTGACGATGAGATCGGAGGTGGCGGCCGAGCCGCTGCTCGCCGCGCCGCTGAATGGCGAGGTGCCGGCGCTTCCGCCGCCGCCGCCGCAGGCGGCGAGCAAGGCGACCGCAGTCGTCGCGATCAGATTCTTCAGCAAGTTGTTCATGCGCGACTCGCTAGCTTTCAAAAGTTCAGGCACGTCAGCGCGCCGCGGTCCGGTCGGTCACGACCTTGGGGGTCAGGAAAATCAACAGTTCGCTCTTGGACGACGACGTCGTGCGCGTCTTGAACAGGTTGCCCAGGTAAGGCACGTCGCCGAGGAACGGCACCTTGGTGATGTCTTCGCGGTCGTTCTGCGTGAAGATGCCGCCGATCACCACCGTGCCGCCGTTCTCGACCAGGACCTGCGTCTTCACGTGCTTGGTATTGATCGCGAAGCCCGCCGCGGTGGCCCGGCCGACGCTGTCGTTGGTGATGTCGACGTCGAGGATCACGTTGCCTTCCGGCGTGATCTGCGGCGTGACGTCGAGCTTCAGGTTGGCCTTGCGGAACTGGAGCGACGTCGCGCCGCTCGACGTCGCGACCTGGTAGGGCAACTCCTCGCCCTGCTCGATGATCGCCTTCTGCTGGTCGGCCGTGACGACGCGCGGGCTCGACACGACCTTGCCCTTGCCGTCGGCCTCGAGCGCCGAGATCTCGAGATTCAGGAACCGGTTGGCCGTTGCGCCGAACAGGGACAGCGCGAAGGTCGCCGGATCGAAGCCGTTCTGGCCGGTCGCCGGCAGGTTGATGAAGTTGGTGTCGCTCGCATTCAATCCCGACGAACCGGCGCTGCCGCCCTGCAGGGTCTGCGATTGGACCGCGTTCAGGTTGCCGCCGATCGACACCCGCGTGTCGCCGTTGACGCTGTAGCCCGGAAGGCCGCCGCGCGTGCCGCGCAGGTCGGCAGCGCCCAGGCGGATGCCGAGCGAGCGACCGAAGCTGTCGTCGGCGATGACGATGCGCGACTCGATCAGGACCTGCCGCACGGCGATGTCGATCTTCGCGATCAGCGCCTGAACTTCCTCGAGCTTGGACGGAATGTCGCTCACGAAGAGCTGGTTGGTCCGGTTCTCGAAGACGACGCTGCCGCGGGTCGACAGGATGCGCGAGGCCGTGCCGCCGCCACCGGACGTGCCCTGACCGGTGAGCCCCTTGGCGATGTCTTCGGCCTTGGCGTAGTTGAGCTGGAACGACTGCGTGCGCAGCGGCTCGAGCGCGGCGATCTGCTGCTTGGCCTCGAGCTCGATCTTCTCCTTGGCGTTGAGCTCGTCCTTCGGCGCAATCAGGATCACGTTGCCCGACTTGCGCAGACCCAGGTTCTTGGCCTGCAGGATGATGTCGAGCGCCTGGTCCCAGGGGACGTCCTTCAGGCGCAGCGTGACATTGCCGGTGACCGTGTCGCTGGTGACGACGTTGAAGTTGGTGAAGTCGGCGATCACCTGGAGCAGCGCGCGGACCTCGATGTTCTGGAAGTTCAGCGACAGCTTCTCGCCGGCATAGCCCGTGCCCTGCACGAGCTTGTTCGGATCGACCTTCTGGGCGCGAACCTCGAGCACGAACTGGTTGTCGCTCTGGTAGGCGCTGTGTTCCCAGACACCGCGCGGCTCGACGACCATGCGCACCCGGTCGCCCTGCTGGGTGGTGGTGATGCTCTGCACTGGCGTGCCGAAGTCGGTGACGTCGAGGCGACGGCGCAAGTTGTCGGGCAGGCTCGACTTCAGGAATTCGACGACGAGGCTCTGGCCTTGCTGGCGAATGTCGACGCCGACCTGGTTGTTCGGCAACTCGACGACGACTCGACCGGCGCCGTCGGAGCCACGCCGGAAGTCGATGTCGCGCAGCGACAACTGGGTGCGGTTCAGGCTCTCGGCGAAGCGCGTCGTCTGACCGCTCGAGCTGGCGAGCGTCGCCGGCGCGTTGTTGTCGAGCGAGACGACCAGCGACTTGCCTTCGATGACGGCCCTGTAGCCTGCC
>JBDTJD010000187.1:0-3673 GCA_039935975.1 Caldimonas sp. | reverse complement strand
CGTAGGGCTTGACCGACAGCTTGGCCGAGGTCGGATAGGTGGGGTGGTTGTTGTGCAGCTCCTCGCCACCGATGATCACGCCCCAGGGCGAGACGTTGCGGCTCGCGTCGGAGGCCTCGAAGTTGCGGTAGCCCCAGAAGTGGCCGATGCCGTTGACGATGCCGGCGGCGGTGATCGGGATCCAGACCATCTGGATGGCCCAGACGGTCGCTCCGATGGCGCCGAAGAGCATCAGGTTCAGGATCAGCATCAGGCCGACGCCTTCCCAGCTGTAGCGCGTATAAAGGTTGCGCTCGAGCCAGTCGTCGGGCGTGCCGTGACCGAACTTGGCCAGGGTTTCCTGGTTCTTCGCCTCGTTGCGATAGAGCTCGCTGCCCTGCAGCAGCACGGTCTTGATGCCGCGAGTCTGCGGGCTGTGCGGGTCGTCGACCGTCTCGCACTTGGCGTGGTGCTTGCGGTGGATGGCGACCCACTCCTTGGTCACCATGCCCGAGCCGAGCCAGAGCCAGAAGCGGAAGAAGTGCGAGGGGATCGGGTGCAGGTCCAGGGCGCGATGCGCCTGGGCCCGATGCAGGAAGATCGTGACCGCGGCGATCGTGATGTGTGTCGTGAGCAGCGTGTAGGCGACGATCTCCCACCCGCTGAAGCCGGAAAAGCCATGCGCAAGCCAGGCCACCACGGCATCGAACACAGAAATCATCACGTCCATCCAGGGCCTTCGTCACTCGCGTTGAAGAGCATCGATTCTATTCGACGGGTCCGTGGCGATGCCCTTGCGAAACGACGGGAAATCACGGCCCTGTTGCGCATCTGGCGCCGCTTTGTCCGGGATCAATGCCTCTGCCAGACGGCGGCGAAGAAGCTGTCGGTGTTCTGGCGCTGGGTCCAGAGGCGAAGGGAGTCGCCCTCGACGAGGCCCTCCGCTCCCTCGACCTGGGCCTTGCGAAGACACTCGGCGGCGTCCACCCGCGCAAACTCCGATGCGTGCGCCGCGTCGAACTCGTTGGCCACGGCCTCGTTTTCCGCATCGAGCACGCTGCAGGTCGCGTACACCAGCCGGCCGCCCGGCTTCACCAGCCGCGACGCGGCAGCAAGGATCGCGCGCTGCAGGGGCGGCAGCGCCGCGAGCGTCTCGGGCGACTGGCGCCACTTCAGGTCGGGATGGCGGCGCAATGTTCCCGAGCCCGTGCAGGGTGCGTCGACGAGGACCCGGTCGGCCTTTCCGGCCAGTCGCTTGACCCGCTCGTCGCGCTCGTGCGCGATCTGCGCCGGATGAACGTTGCCGAGGCCGCTGCGCTCCAGGCGCGGCCTCAGCGCGGCGAGGCGATGGCCGGACACGTCGAAGGCATAGAGGCGGCCGGTGTTCCGCATCTGCGCGCCGAGGGCGAGCGTCTTGCCACCGGCGCCGGCGCAGAAGTCGACGACCATCTCGCCACGCCTGGCACCCAAGGCCAGAGCCAGCAGCTGGCTGCCCTCGTCCTGGACCTCGACGAGGCCCTGCGCGAAAAGGTCGAGCTTCATGAGCGCCGGCTTGCCGTCGACGCGAATGCCGAGCGGCGAGTGCGGCGTCGGCGCCGCCTCGAAGCCTTCGCGCGCCAGAACGGCGAGGACCTCGTCACGGCCGGCCTTCAGGGCGTTGACGCGAAGGTCGAGTGGCGCAGGTCGCTCATTGGCCGCGACCCAGTCCCAGAACTCGTCGCCGAGCCGCGCCTCGACCGGCTCGGCGAGCCACTCGGGCAGGTTGTGGCGAAGGCGCGGCGGCAGCGCGTCGCGATCGAAGGCCCCGCATCGGGCCGCCCACTCGCGCTCGCGCTCGTCGAGCGCGGCGCGCAGGACGCCGTCGTTGCCTTGCCAGGAAAGGATCGCGAGGCGCCGGTCGATTTCGCCCCGACCGCCGTTCGCCGGACTCGCGAGGTGACGGTAGAACGGCAGCCTTCGCATCAGCTCGAAGGCGCCGTCGGCCAGCGTCTTGCGGTCGCGTGCGCCGAGCATGCGCTGCTCGCGGAAGAGGTCGGCGACGACGCGGTCGGCCGGATGCTCGAAGCGCAGGATCCGGTGCACGAGTTCGGTGGCGGCCTCGAGCAATGCGTTCGGATGCATCGAGGCGATTATCCTTGCGCGTCTCGCCTCCGCTGCGCAGTGGCCAGGCGAGACACTCCGTGACCCGCACCTCCACCCTTCCTTCCCGGCCTCCCGGCCACATGCTGGCGCACCGGCGCCTGATCGCCTGCGCGGTGGCCGGCCTGCTCGTCGGCGCAGCGTGGCCCGCCGACGTGTCGCTGCTGACGCGCGCCCTGCTCGGCTGGAACGTGCTGTGCTGGCTCTACCTGGCGTGGGTCACGGTCACCCTGCTACGCGCCGATACCGGCCACATCAAGCGGGTCGCGCTGGCACAGGCCGAGAGCGCGTCCATGGTGCTCCTGGTCGTCGTGCTGGCATCGGTGATGAGCCTGGTCGCGATCGTCTTCGAGCTGATCGCTGCGAAGGCGGCCGGGCCGCTTCACATGCTGGCGCCGATGCTCTTCGCGTTCGTCACCGTCGTCGGGTCGTGGCTGTTGCTGCCGATGCTGTTCGGGCTGACGTACGCGGCCGCGTACTACGGTGCCGAGCCCGACAACGGGCTCACGTTCCCCGGCTCGGACAAGGACTTCGAGCCCAACCACACCGACTTCCTGTATTTCTCGTTCACGATTGCCGTCACCGCGCAGACGTCCGACGTCGGCATCACGACGCGTCGCATGCGTCGCCTGGTGCTGTTCCAGTCGATCCTGTCGTTCGTGTTCAACACGACGATCCTGGCGTTCTCGATCAACGCCGCGGCGGGCTTCTTCAGCGGCTGAGCGCGACGCCGATTGCCTGCGCCTCGCCGTCGAGATGGCGGACGACGCCGTCGGCGCAGGCGAGAACCTCCTCGACCATCCAGCGGACCGCGCGTGGATAGAGCACGTGCTCCTGCGCCAGGACCCGCGTCGCGAGCGTGCCTTCGGTGTCGTCGGCGAGGACCGGCACGACGGCCTGGCCGATGATCGGGCCGTGGTCGAGCTCGGTGGTGACGAAATGGACGCTCGCACCAGCCACCTTGCAGCCGGCCTCGAGCGCGCGCCGATGCGTCTCGAGCCCCGGAAACGCCGGCAGCAGCGACGGGTGGATGTTGACAAGCCGCCCCTGGAAGCGGCCCACGAAGACAGCGCCGAGGATGCGCATGAAGCCGGCGAGCGCGACGATGTCGGGCGCGCAGTTCTCGACCCGCCGGGCGAGCTCCGCGTCGAAATCGTCCCGGCTGGCGAACGCGCGGTGGTCGACGACGTCGGTCGCGATGCCGAGCGACTTCGCGAACTCGAGTCCGGCGGCGTCGGCACGGTTGCTGATCACGGCGGCAACGCGCGCGTCCCATCGCTCGGCTGCGCAGGCACGCACGATCGCCTCCATGTTCGAGCCGCGGCCGGAGATGAGGATGACGAGCTGCTTCATCGGCGCGCGAAGTGTATCGGCCGGCCTGGGGGGCCTACCTACAATCGGCGCCTTTCGGCCGACCCGAGCCCATGAGCGATCAACCCCTCACGACAGGCGCCGCAGTGAACACCGAAGCGGCTGCGGCCGCGCCGGAGGCGGCGCGGCGCGTCCTCTCGGGCATGCGCCCGACCGGTGCGATGCACCTCGGCCACTGGCACGG
>JBDTJD010000186.1:0-7475 GCA_039935975.1 Caldimonas sp. | reverse complement strand
GCAGAGGACGCGCGCCGCCCTTTGCACCACCGGGCGGGCGCGGGTCCTGCGCCACCTTGCGCCAGCGGTCGACCGTGTCCGGAATGCCGAAGCTCGTGCCTTCCCATTCGCTTGTCTGGGTCAGCAGATGCGCCCACGTGATCGGTCGGTTGTGGGCGCCGTCGAAGCCGATGCCGGGCAGGCGTGCGACGACCGGTGCGTTCTCGTCGGGCAGCAGGCCCTGGCCGTGGGCGACGCCGGCGAGCAGCGCGAGGTAGGTCTTGGCGACGCTGAAGGTGAGGTCGGCGCGGTCGGGCTCGCCCCACGCGGCGATCTCCTGGCCATGACGCCAGACGAGGCCCGATTGCGGCCCGCGCGCATGCACGGGGCCGCGCAGCCGGTCGTAGGGCGGCGGGTCGTCGTGATGGACGCCCCACGGCAGCTGGCCCGGGTCGGGGACGGCCGCCGGATCGCGCGGCCAGGGCACCTCGTGCGCGGCGGCGAAGCGGACCGCCTCGGGAAGCGTCATGGGCAGGTCCGGAAATCGGGGCCCGTCGTCATTCGACCTTCGCGCCCGACGACGTCACGACCTTCTCCCATTTCGCGGTCTCGGCGGCGATCGTCCGGCCGAAGTCGGCCGGCGTGCCCGGGATCGGCCGGCCGCCGAGCTGCGCCAGGCGCTCTTTCAGCTTCGGATCGGCGAGCGCACGGTTCACCTCGGCATTGACCTTGTCGATGATCTCCCTGGGCGTGCCCTTGGGCATGCCGATGCCGAACCACGCGGTGGCCTCGTAACCGGGGACGGTCTCGCCGACGGTGGGCAGGTCGGGCATCGAGGGCTCGCGCTCGCGCGAGGTCACGGCGAGGGCGCGGATCTTGCCGCCCTTGATGTGGCCGACCGACGACGGCAGGTTGTCGAAGATCACGTCGACCTGGCCGCCCATCAGGTCGGTGAGCGCCGGACCGGCGCCCTTGTACGGCACGTGCAGCATGTCGCAGCCGGTCGTCGACTTGAAGAGCTCGCCCGAGAGATGCACCGATGTGCCGCTGCCCGACGAGGCCATGTTGATCTTGCCGGGATGGGCCTTGCAGTAGGCGATGAACTCGGCGACGGTGTTCACCGGCAGCTTCGGGCTCACCTCCATCACGTTCGGGGTTCGCACGATGCCGGCGACCGGCGCGATGTCGCGGATGAAGTTGAAGCTGAGGTTCTTGTAGAGCGTCGCGTTGATGCCGTTGGCCGGGTTCACGAGCAGCATCGTGTAGCCGTCGGGAGGCGCGTTGACGACGTATTCGACGCCCAGGTTGTTGCCGGCGCCCGGCTTGTTCTCGATCACGAACGACTGGCCCATGTGCTCGGTGAGCCATTGGGCGACGATGCGCGCCAGCACGTCGGTCGTTCCCGCCGGCGGGTAGGGCACGACCCACTTCACGGGCCGGCTGGGGTAGTCGGCGGCGTGCGCCGCGCTGCCGAAGGCGGCAAGGCAGACGAGCGGCAGGACGAGCAGGCGGGGCAACCGGAACATCGGGGTTCTCCTGGCAGGGCGGCGTGAGCCGGCGATGCTAGGCGCCGCGCGCGCGTCGCGGTGCTGTGGCGGACCCTGATGGCGGAGCGCCGCTCCGGCGCGGCGTCAGCGCGTGTCGCGCGTCGCCTCGCGAAGCCCGGACGGCACGGTGCCGGCCCAGCTTCGCTCCATCAGCTCGTACTCGTCGAAGTTGGTGTCCGAGACTTCGGGCATCCTGGGAATTTCCCACTCGGCCTCGGCCACGGCGCGCGCGTCGTGCGCGGCACGCGCGTCGGCGGCGGCCTTCATCTTCGCCAGCGCGCTGCTGATCGTCGCAAGCAGCGGCGACGGTTCGTCGGTGGCGAGGATCTCGGCTTCCGCCAGGGCACGCGCGATCACCGTCGGCGGCAACGCCTCCACTGCGGCCCAGCCGCCGTTGCGCAGTTCGTCGTGGATGATGAAGAGATGGCGCACGACCTGCGTCGCCGGATCGTGGACAAGCAGGCGCGCGCCGAGCTCGGCGCGCTGCTGCATGACGAGCGACAGCGGCGCCTGCTCGCCCGGCGCCACGAAGAGGCTCTCGGCACGCGGACCCGGCTGCTCGAGGCGCAGCGTCCGGCCGAGCACCTCTCTCACCCAGCGCAGCGAGCCGCGGCGGGCCGAAGGCGCGCCGGGCACGCGGTCCGGGTCGGTTCGCAGCGAGGGCTTGACGGGCATGGAGGAGAGTTCCTGGGTCGGGGAGTTCTGCCTCTTCCGTTTCGGCCCGCGACGGCCCGACTTGAGCCGGTCGTGGCGGCGGCCGTGAAAAGTTGGCAGCGCGCTTCCGGTCACGCCCGAAAAAGACGGTGGAAAGCCCTTCAGTTCGAGCGAACGAGGTCGATATTTGAGCCATCGTCCTTCCTTGAGAGGCTCCGATGACGGATACAGCCTTATCTTCCCTTGCTGGCGTCGCCAGAGCTGTCGATCCCAGCGTGGCTCGCGATCCGGCCGCGCCGTCGACACCGAAGCAGCCGATCAACCTTCGGACTTCGCCAGCGGCGCAGCTGGTCCAGGCCCTGCCCTTGCCGCCGGGCCTCGCGACCTCGGGCAGCGTCGGTACCCGGCTCGACGAAGTCGCCTGACCGGTCGCCGCGACCGAGCGGCGAACTCAGCTGTCCGCGTCTTGCGCCGGCCAGAGCCAGGCCGCGCCACGCACGCCCGACGAGTCGCCGTGCCGGTTTCGCACGACCGAGGTCGTGCAGCGGTCGGAGAAGACGTGCTCCGGCAGCCGCCGCTCGACCGCGTCGTACAGCTCGTCGATGTTGGAGACGCCGCCGCCGAGCACGATCACGTCGGGATCCAGCACGTTGATCACCGAGGCCAGGGCGCGCGCGAGCCGGTCCACGTAGCGGGCCATCGTCGCCGTGGCCCGCGCGTCACCGTGCCGAGCCAGCGCAGCGATCGCGCGGGCATCGAGCGTTGCCGCGCCCGGGTCTCCCGCCCTCCCGTGGTCCGCCGCCAGTCCCGGCCCCGACAGGTAGGTCTCGACGCAGCGGCGCCGTCCGCAGTAGCAGAGGGTCTCCGGCAGGCCGGGCTCCGTGCGCGAGGGCATCTCGTCGTGACCCCATTCGCCGGCGATCGAGTTCGCGCCGACCCACAGCCGCCCGTCGTGGACGATGCCGCCGCCGACGCCCGTGCCGAGGATCACGCCGAAGACGAGCCGGTGGCCGGCGCCCGCGCCGTCGGTCGCTTCGCAAAGGGCAAAGCAGTTGGCGTCGTTCTCGACCCGCACCTCTCGTCCCAGCGCCGTGGCGAGGTCGGCCGGAAAGGGCCGACCATTGAGCACCGTGGAGTTGGCATTCTTGACGAGGCCCGTGAACCGCGAGACGGCGCCCGGCATGCCCACGCCGACGCGGCCGCGCGTGCCGAGGTCGTCCTCGATGGCGGCGACCAGCCGGCGCACCGTGTCGACCATCGCGTCGTAGCTGCCGCTCGGCGACGGCACCCGAAGCCGCGCCCGCTCGCGCCCCGCGTCGTCGAGCGCGATCGCCTCGACCTTGGTGCCGCCGACGTCGATGCCGATGCGCATCACGCCGAGCACCGCGATGGCGAGATCAGTCCTCGGCCTTGGTCGCCGCGGCGAGCTCGGCGAGGCGCTTTTTCTCGCGCAGCGCCTTGATCTGCTCTTCCTCGAAGCGCTTTCTCGATTCCTGCTTCTTCAGCATGTCCTGGTGCTCGCGTTCCTCGAGGTCGGCGGGCTGGGTCATCGGGTTGAGCGACAGGCCACCGAAGTCGGTCGCCTTGGGCTCGCCACGACGGCTCTTCAGCTTGATGTTCAGGCGCAGCTCGTTGGTCGAGTCGGCGTTGCGGATGGCTTCCTCGAAGCTGATCGCGCCGGCATCGTAGAGATCGAACAGGGCCGCGTCGAAGGTGCACATGCCGAGCTCGCGCGACCTCGCCATGATCCCCTTGATCTCGTGGAAGTCGCCCTGGAAGATCTTCTCGGCGATCGTGCCGGTGTTGAGCAGGATCTCGATCGCCGCCGAGCGGCCCTTGCCGTCCTCGCGCCGCACCAGCCGCTGCGAGACGATGCCGCGCAGGTTGGCCGAGAGATCCATCAGCAGCTGCTTCCGGCGCTCCTCGGGGAAGAAGTTGATGATCCGCTCGATCGTCTGGCTGGCGCTGTTGGCGTGCAGCGTGCCCAGGCACAGGTGTCCGGTCTCGGCGAACGCGATCGCGTGCTCCATCGTCTCGGCGTCGCGGATCTCGCCGATCAGGATCACGTCGGGCGCCTGGCGCAGCGTGTTCTTGAGGGCGTGGTGCCAGCTCTTGGTGTCGATGCCGATCTCGCGGTGAGTCACCAGCGACTGCTGCGAGACGTGCACGTACTCGACCGGATCCTCGACCGTGATGATGTGGCCGGGCGAGGTGCGGTTCCTGTGATCGATCATCGCCGCGAGCGTGGTCGACTTGCCCGAGCCGGTCGCGCCGACGACCAGCACGAGCCCGCGCTTGGTCATCATCACTTCCTTGAGGATCTCGGGAAGCTTCAGCTTCTCGAAATTCGGGATCTCGGAGGCGATCGTCCGGATCACCATGCCGACGCAGCGCTGCTGGACAAAGACGTTGACGCGAAAGCGCGAGACGCCGGGAATGGAGATGGCGAAGTTGCACTCCATCTCCCGCTCGAACTCCTCGCGCTGGTTCTCGCTCATGAGCGAGTGCGCGAGCATCTTCGTCATTTCGGCGCCGAGCTTTTGCGTCGTCAGCGGCTTCATCGAGCCTTGCGTCTTCATGCTCGGCGGGAAGTCGGCGGCGATGAAGAGGTCGGAGCCGCCGGCCTGGCTCATCGCCGCCAGCAGCTTGTGCATGTAGGCGCGGGCCTGCTCTTCGCTGAGGGTGGGCGTCGAACTTGCGGGTGTCGAGGTCATGGTCGCCGAGATTGCCAGCATTCGGCGAATCGCAGCGAGAAAGCGGCGGGTAAAAAGGCACGCTCAGGCGCGCTTTCCGATCAGCGGGCGAGACGCTCGCTCCGCTTGGCAAGATAGAACCATTCCTGTCCCGCGGCGCAGCCCGGGTTCGGGAAGACGAGGGTCGCGTCGCACGGTGCGCGCACCTCGGTGCCGCCCTGTCGCGTGCCGATCAGCGTGCCGGCCGGCACGGCGTCGAAGCTGCGCCACGGGCGGGAGAACGCGTCGGCGGCGTCGTGCTTGTCGATCACCTCGAAGAGGCTCAGCATCTCCATGCGCGCGGCCGGTACCGGCTCGGGCACATCGACGAGGCCGAGGTGGGCGAGCGTGTTGACGATCGCGCGGTGCGCGACCTCGGGCGCCTGGGGGTCGTCGTGGCGGCCGCACTCGAGCGTCACCGCCCAGCCGCCCACCGAGCGCATGTACTCGGTGGTGCCGATCCCGTAGCGCGGGTCGAGGTCGAGCTTCGCGTCCGGCAGCGTCGCGGCGAGCTCGCGGCGGCGCGCGACGCCGGCCGCGTAGGTCGCGAGCCAGCCGTCGACGGCGCGGCCGACGCCGAGTCGGAGCGCCAGCGCCTCTTCGCGCCGCGCATGCGCGAAGGGTTCGAGCGGGCCCGTGTTGTCGCGCGATCCGATGAAGACGAAAGGCACGCCCGGCGCCCGGAACGAGTGCAGGTCGAGCAGCACCTCGTGCGCCGCGAGCAGCGGACAGAGCCAGTTGGCGACGTGGTCCTCGAACTCGCGCGGGGCGTCGGTCGGCGCGAGCTTGCGGTTGAGATTGCGGTCACCCGTGCGCCGGCCCTTCTCGTAGGCGAGCGGGTTGGTCACCGGCACCAGCGTCAGCTGGCCGGACACGAGGCGCAGCGTGCCGTCGTCGAGCTCCCGGGCGACGCGCTCGATCGCGCGCGTGCCGCAGGTCTCGTCGCCATGCACCGCGCCCAGGACGACGAGACGCGGGCCCGGTGCGACGCTGGCGTAGGAAATGGATTTGAACGGCTGCATGGGCAAGGCTTGGGCGCACTCTACTGCCAGTGCGGCAACGGCCACTTGCGCTCTTCAATCAATTCGAGTATTCTGGAACTATGGATTCAGAGAATGTCGTGAAGGCACTCGCCGCCCTGGCCCAGCCGATCCGGCTGCAGGTGTTCCGCGCTCTCGTGGTCGCGGGCCCGGGAGGCATGACGCCGGGCACGATGGCCGAAGGCCTCGCCATCCCGGCCAACACCCTCTCGTTCCACCTCAAGGAGCTGGCCCAGGCCGGCCTCGTGTCCCAGGAGCGCTCGAGCCGCAACATCATCTACCGGGCCGCCTACGAGCGCATGAACGCGCTGCTCGGCTACCTGACCGAGAACTGCTGCCGGGGTGCCGGCTTGACGAACGACGCTCCCGCCTCTTGCCCCTGCTGAACTCAAGGAGACCTCTCATGAAGCGCTTCCATGTCCACGCCCACGTCGCCGACCTGCCGGCGAGCGTCGCCTTCTATTCGCGGATGTTCGATGCCGACCCCACGCGCCTCGAAGTCGACTACGCCAAGTGGATGCTCGACGATCCGCGCATCAATTTCGCCATCTCGACCCGCGGCGAGGCGACCGGGGTCGATCACCTCGGCCTTCAGACCGACAGCGACGAAGAGCTCGCGGAGCTGAAGGCGCGGGTCGCGTCGGCCGGCACGCCGATCCTCGACGAAGGACAGACGAGCTGCTGCTACGCGCGCAGCGAGAAGCACTGGGTGACGGATCCGCAAGGCATCGCCTGGGAGCACTTCCATACCCTGGCCGACATTCCCGTCTTCAGCGAGAGGCCAGTGGCGACCGAGCCGGCCTCGGCGTGCTGCGCCACCGAGGCGCCCCGCGGCAAGACGGTCGTCGTCCCGCTGAGGCAGGGCTCCTGCTGCTGAGGACATGAGCGTCTCGGTCGGCGAGATCGCCCTCCCTTCGCCCCGGCGTGTCGGGTGACGGGCGTCGCGCCGCCATCCGCGGGCCCGATGCCCGTCATCGGCTTCTTCGAGCGCTATCTCACGCTCTGGGTGGGCCTGTGCATCCTCGTCGGCGTCGCCGCCGGCCGGATGTTCCCGGGCCTCGTCCGCGCCGTCGCCGGCGTCGAGGTCGCGCACGTCAATCTGCCGGTGGGCATCCTCATCTGGGTGATGATCGTGCCGATGCTGCTGAAGGTCGACTTCGCGGCACTCGGCCAGGTGCGCGCGCACCTGCGCGGCATCGGCGTCACGCTGTTCGTCAACTGGGCCGTCAAGCCCTTCTCGATGGCACTCCTGGCCTGGTTCTTCGTCGGCCACGTCTTCGCGCCGTGGTTGCCGCCGGCGGAGATCGACAGCTACGTGGCCGGCCTCATCCTGCTGGCGGCCGCGCCCTGCACCGCGATGGTCTTCGTGTGGAGCCAGCTGTGCAGGGGCGATCCCTACTTCACGCTGTCGCAGGTGGCGCTGAACGACGCGATCATGGTCGTGGCCTTCGCTCCCCTGGTCGCCCTCCTGCTCGGGCTGTCGTCGATCCACGTGCCCTGGGACACGCTGCTGACGTCGGTCG
>JBDTJD010000185.1:0-5263 GCA_039935975.1 Caldimonas sp. | reverse complement strand
ATGCGCGAGCGACTGCCGCTTGCAACGTCGGCGCGCCAGATCGTCCTCTACAACGCGCCCGCCCCGACGACACCCCTGCCCGGATTCATCGCGCGACGCTCGCTCGCCGGCGTGGTGCCCCTCGCGGACTGGTGGGCGGGTGCGGCTCCGACGATGGATTCGCTGGCGCCGCTGGCCGACAAGGAGGTCGTCGCCGTCGCCGGCCTGGCCCAGCCGGACCGCTTTTTCGCCATGCTGCGGGGTCACGGCCTGCGCGTGCGCGAACTGCCTCTCACCGACCATGCCGACTTCGCGACGCTGCCGTGGCCGGCCGACGCCAGCGATGTCGTCGTGACCGAAAAGGACGCCGTGAAGCTCCCGCCTTCGCGCCGAATGGGCACGCGGGTGTGGGTCGCAAGGCTAGACTTCACGCCCGAGGCCGCGTTCGACGCGGCGGTGATCGCCCTTCTTCCCCCGCCGCATGGAAACCCGCCTGCTTGACCTGCTCGTCTGCCCGCTTTGCAAGGGGCCGCTGCAACATTGGCGGCCGCCGCAGCACGAGCGGCAGGAGCTGGTCTGCAATGCCGACGGTCTGGCCTTTCCGGTGCGCGACGGCATCCCGGTGATGCTCGAAGGCGAGGCGCGTCCGCTCGGCCACGAGACCGGGCCCACGGCGCCCACCTGACGCTGGCGTGAGCTTCACGGTGCTCGTCCCCGCGAGGCTGGCGTCGACCCGTCTGCCTCGAAAGGTGCTGGCCGATCTGGGTGGCGTCGCGATGGTGGTCCGGGTCGCGCAGCGCGCTGCGGGGTCGGGTGCATCCCGCGTCGTGGTCGCCGCCGACGACGCGGAGATCGTGGCGGTGTGCACGGCGCACGGCGTCGACAGTGTCCTGACCTCCACGGATCACGCCAGTGGCAGCGATCGCCTGGCCGAGGCCTGCGAGATCCTGTCGATCGACGACGAAGAGATCGTCGTCAACGTCCAGGGCGACGAGCCGATGATCGAGCACGCACTGATCGACGCCTGCGCCGCCCTGCTCGCGGAGCAAACCGACTGCGTCATGAGCACGGCAGCGCATCCGATCGTCGAACGCATCGACTTCGAGAATCCGAACATCGTCAAGGTCGTGCTCGACGCGAACGGACGGGCGTTGTACTTCTCGCGCGCGCCGATCCCGTGGCCGCGCGAGAGCGCCGCCTTCGACCGCGCGTCATCGCCGGCCGCTGCGCCGCTCCGCCACGTCGGCCTCTACGCGTATCGAGCGCGATTCCTGCGCCGCTTTCCGCTCCTCGCAGTGAGCCCGCTGGAGCAGATCGAACGCCTGGAGCAGCTGCGTGTGCTGTGGCACGGCGAGCGCATCGCCGTGCACGTCAGCGACGCGCGGCCCGGCATCGGCATCGACACGCCCGAGGATCTCGCGAGGGCGCAGGCGATGTTCGCGTCGCGCCCCGGTGCGGGTTTTGCCTGAGCGCCCGCACGACGGGCCGACGACACGCGCCGCCTATGATTCCGGCCTCCCATCAGCATCGAGCGCACACGCCATGAGATTGATCCTGCTAGGGGCGCCGGGAGCGGGCAAGGGGACGCAGGCCGCCTTCATCTGCAAGCGCTTCGGCATCCCGCAGATCTCCACCGGCGACATGCTGCGCGCCGCGGTGAAGGCCGGCACGCCGCTCGGGCTGGCGGCGAAGAAGGTGATGGACTCCGGCCTTCTGGTGAGCGACGACATCATCATCGGCCTGGTCAAGGAGCGGATCACGCAGCCCGACTGCGCCGCCGGCTTCCTGTTCGACGGATTTCCTCGCACCATCGTCCAGGCCGACGCGCTCAAGAGCGCCGGCGTCGCCCTCGACTACGTGCTCGAAATTGACGTCCCCGACTCGGCGATCGTCGAGCGCATGAGCGGCCGGCGCGTCCACGTCGCGTCGGGTCGCACCTATCACGTTCGTTTCAATCCACCGAAGGTGGAAGGCATCGACGACGTCACCGGCGAGCCGCTGATCCAGCGCGTCGACGATCTCGAGGAGACCGTGAAGAAGCGGCTGTCGGTGTACGCCGACCAGACGCGCCCATTGGTCGCGTACTACGCCAGATGGGCAGCCTCGGGCGAACCAGGCGCACCCGCTTATCGCAAGATCGACGGAACCGGCAGCGTCGACGACATCACCGCGCGCGCGCTGGCCGCGCTCAGCTGAAGGAGACTGAAGTGGAGATCAAGGGCAAGGTATTCATCGTCACCGGCGGCGCGTCGGGCCTCGGCGAAGGCACGGCGCGCATGCTCGCGCGCGAGGGTGCGTCGGTGGTCGTGGCCGACCTTCAGGAAGAGCGCGGCGCAGCCGTGGCCAAGGAGATCGGCGGGCGCTTCGTGCGCTGCGACGTGAGCCAGGAGGCCGACGGTCAACGGGTGGTGGCGGAGGCGACCGGCTGGGGCAAGCTGTTCGGCCTGGTCAACTGCGCCGGCATCGGCCCTGCGGCGCGCACGGTCGGCAAGGACGGCGCGCACGCGATCGCCCTCTTCACCAAGGTCATCACGGTCAACCTGATCGGCAGCTTCAACATGATCCGTCTCGCGGCCGAGGCGATGAGCCGCAACGAGCCGGAATCGACCGGCGAGCGCGGCGTGCTGATCTCGACCGCGAGCGTCGCGGCTTACGACGGGCAGATCGGTCAGGCTGCCTATTCGGCGTCGAAGGGCGGCATCGTCGGAATGACCTTGCCGATCGCTCGCGACCTGTCTCGAAACGGCATCCGGAACATGACGATCGCGCCGGGCATCTTCGGCACGCCGATGCTCTTCACGATGCCGGTCGAGGTGCAGCAGGCGCTCGCCGCCAACGTGCCCTTCCCGAGCCGCCTGGGCACGCCCGAGGACTTCGCCAAGCTCGTCCAGCAGATCGTCACCAACGAGATGCTCAACGGCGAGGTGATCCGCCTCGACGGCGCGATCCGGCTTGCCCCGAAGTAGCGGCCGTCAGGTCGCCCCTCGCCGGGCGAAGAGCGACCACAGGCGGGCGAGATCGGCCGCGCCGTCGGTCCCCTGGACCGACTTGAAGGTGGCCTGCGCCTTCGCCTTGTCGCCAGCCGCGAGCTGGCCGATGCCGAGATGGAGCTTGGCGTCCTCAGGGCGCTTCAGGCCGCCCTTGGCGATCCCTTGCTGAATGAGCTGCACGCCCTTGGCGGCCTGGCCCGCGTAGACGAGCTTCATGCCGACGCCGACCAGCCCGTCGCCCGTCTTCGCCGCAAGGGCCTCGGTCTCGTCCTGAGCCCGCGACGCGGCATCCTCGGCCAGCCGCTTGTCGACGAGCGCCTGGAGTCGCTTGGCACGTTCCGCCTGGGCGCCGGTGCTCAGGGCGCCGCTGCTCATCCCCTTGGCGATCACCTGCTTGCCTTCACTGGCGAGATCGGCCTGCAGCGCGAGCTGGGCCATCTCCATGTAGTCGGCCGCCGCCGTCATGCTGCCGGTGGCCAGGGAAAGCCGATAGGCATCGAGCGCGAGGCGATCGGAGAAACTGGGCTTTCGCTGCAGGCGGCTCAGCAGATCGACCCAGTACTCCTTCTTGGGGTAGTAAGTGACCAGCTTTTCCATCGCGTAGACATAGGCGTTGTTGTCGCCCTGCTTCGACGCGGCATTGAGAAGCAGCTTGAGGCGATCTTCGGCCGGTGGCGTACCCGCGCGCTCGGCACCCTGAACCTCGACCATCAGCTCCTTCGCGGCGCCCGCGAAATCGCCGCTCAGGTACTGGCTCTGGATCAGCATCGTGCGGATCGCGGGGCTGGTGCCGCCCTCTCGGAAGTAGCGCTGGCTCCACTGCATGGACTTCGCGTACTGCTGCGCTCGATAGAAGTTTCCGGCGATCGACTCGATCATCTTCAGCTTGTCGGCGCCCGAGATGCGGCTTGAGCCGCTCAGCGCATCGAAGGACCGCGCCGCGGCCTCTGCGTCGCCCGCTCCGGAGGCCGCGGCCAGGCGCATGCGCTCGATCAGGTACGTCTCGTTGGCGTTGCGTGCACCGGCGGCCTCGGCGTCGTGGATCTTTGCCAGCGCCTCGCGGTAGCGGCCGCGCTTGATCATCTCCTCGGCGGCCTGCAGCGGCCTGCCGATCTCCGGACGGAGCCCTTCCTGGGCCGACGACGCGACAGGGAACAGCCCCCCGCACGCCACGACGACTGCGACGGCGCCGGCGCGAAGGTACCTACTTGACGAACTGTTCATTGCCGACCATCCCGAGCTTGGTGACGCCGAGCCGCTGCGCGGAAGCCAGGACCGTCGCCACGGACTTGTACTCGACGAGCTTGTTCGGGCGGATGTGGACTTCCGGCTGATCGGGCTCGGCCGCCGCTCTCGACAAACGAGCCTCGAGATCGGCGCGATTGGGGACCGTGTCGCCGTTCCAGAAGACGGTGCCGTCGAAGTCGATGTCGATCGTGACGACCACCGGCTCCTTGAGAGGCGGCGGCGGCGTGCCGACCGGCATGTTCAGATTGACGCTGTGGAGCTGGACCGGGATGGTGATGATCAGCATGATGATCAGCACCAGCATCACGTCGATCAGCGGCGTGGTGTTGATGTCCATCATCACTTCGGGCTCGCCGGCACCGCCTACGTGCATTGACATCGCGTTCTCCTAGCCCTTGGGCGGCGGTTCGGTGATGAAGCTCACCTTCTGGATCGCGGCACGCGTGCATTGGTAGAGCACACGGCCGACCGACTCGTAGCGCGCGCGGCCGTCGCCCCGGATCTGCACTTCGGGCTGGGGCTTCATCGTCGCGATCTTGCTCAGTCGCTGGAACAGCGCATCGCTGTCGGGCACTTGCTGCTGATTCCAGAAGATGTCGCCATCCTTGTTGACCGAGATGTCGATGTTCTCCGGCTTGGTCTGGCGCGCGATGTTGGTTTCCTTCGGCAGCTCGACCGGAATCGTGTGGGTGACGACCGGGATCGTGATGAGGAAGATGATCAGCAGCACCAGCATCACGTCGACGAGCGGCGTGGTGTTGATGTCGGAGACGACATCGTCCTCCTCGCCGTCGCCGGAACCGACGTTCATGGCCATGTCAGCGCTCCCTAGCTCAGCGCTTGGTCGAAACGGTGCCGCCGAGCTGGGCGCCCATCAGCACGCCGTGCAGGTCGCCGGCGAAGCGACGGACGGCCTCCATCGTGACCTTGTTGCGACGAACGAGCCAGTTGTAGCCCAGCACCGCCGGCACGGCGACCGCGAGGCCGATGGCCGTCATGATCAGCGCTTCGCCCACGGGACCGGCGACCTTGTCGATCGACGCCTG
>JBDTJD010000184.1:0-3784 GCA_039935975.1 Caldimonas sp. | reverse complement strand
GCAATTGGACAAAGACGCCGCGCTTCGAGGCGCCGGCCCGGGTTCGATGCGGCGCTGGCGCGTACCTCGGCAGCGCGTCATCGGCGAAACAGATCGAGGATGCTCTTGCGCTCTTCGTCGCTGGGTGCCGGTGCCGATGACGGCGGCTTGTCTTCGAGGCCGAGGCTGCTGACGCCGGTGCCGTGCGTGTATTCCTCGTAGTACCACTCGCCGTTCAGGTTGACGACGCCTTCGGGCGCGGTCGGCTCCTGTATCGGCACGCCCTTCAGCACTGTCTTCATGTAGTCGATCCACACCGGCAACGCGAGACCGCCGCCGGTTTCGCGGTCGCCGAGCTTGCGCGGGTTGTCGTAACCGATCCAGACCACCGCGACCGCGCTCTTCTGCCATCCCGCGAACCACGCGTCGAGCGAATCGTTGGTGGTGCCGGTCTTGCCGTAGATATCGGCACGGCCGAGCGCGCGCCCGGCCGAAGCGGCGGTACCGATGTGGGTCACGCTTTGCAGCAGGCTCGTCATCACGAAGGCGTTGCGTGCATCGATCGTGCGCATCGATTCGTCGAGCACCGGCAGCTTGGTTTCATTCAGCACGCGGCCACGCGCGTCGGTGATCTTCGCGATCAACGTCGGATTGACGCGATAGCCGCCGGTCGCGAAGACGCTGTACGCCGACGCCATCTGCAGCGGCGTCACCGAGCCGGCGCCGAGCGCCATCGGCAGGTAGGCGGGGTGCTTGTCGGCATCGAAGCCGAAGCGCGTGATCCATTGCTGCGCGTACGCCGGGCCGATGGCCTTCAGGATGCGGATCGAGATCATGTTCTTCGATTTCGCCAGACCCATGCGCAGCGACATCGGGCCGTCGTAGGTGCCGTCGTAGTTCTTCGGCTCCCACGGCTGACTGCCCGTGGTCCCGGCATCGAAGAAGAGCGGCGCGTCGTTGATGATCGTTGCCGGCGTGAAGCCCTTTTCGAGGGCGGCCGAGTAGATGAAGGGCTTGAAGCTCGAGCCCGGCTGGCGCCAGGCCTGGGTCACGTGATTGAACTTGCTCTTCGAGTAGTCGAAGCCGCCCACCATCGCCCGGATGCTGCCCGTGCGCGGGTCCATTGCGACGAACGCGCCCTCGACTTCGGGCAACTGGGTGATCGACCAGTCGCCCTTCGGTCCCTGGATGAGCCGCACGACCGCACCCGGCCGGATCTGTGTCTTGGGATTGGCCTTGGCCACGAGCGCCGATGTCGCCGGCTTCAGCCCTTCGCCGACCACCGTCACCTCGTCGCCGTTCTGCAGCACGGCGACGACCTTCTTCGCCGACGCCTCGATGACGACGGCGGCGCGCAGCTCGTCGTTGTCGGGGAAGTCCTGGAGCGCCTCGGCGATGCGCGAGTCGAGCTCGCTGTGGTCGGCGGGCAGGTCGATGTAGTCCTCCGGGCCGCGATAGACCTGGCGCCGCTCGAAATCCATGATTCCCTTGCGCAGCGCGTGATAGGCCAGCATCTGCTCGGCAGAGTTCAGGGTGAGATAGACATTCAGGCCGCGCGTGTACGCTTCGGCGCCGTACTGGCTGAAGATCATCTGGCGTGCCGCCTCGGCCACGTACTCGGCGTGGACCGCCACCTCCGATGGCGCGCGATAGTGCAGAACCTGCTTTCTCGCAGCGTCGCGCTGCTCGGCCGTGATGAAGCCGTTCTCGAACATGCGGTCGATGATGTAGCGCTGGCGCGTCGTGGCCCGGTCGGGATTGACGATCGGGTTGTTGGCCGACGGCGCCTTCGGCAATCCCGCGAGCATCGCCGCCTCCGCGACGGTGATGTCCTTCAAGGGTTTGCCGAAATAGATTTCGCTTGCCGATGCGAATCCGTATGCGCGCTGCCCGAGCGCGATGTGATTCATGTAGACCTCGAGAATCTGCTCCTTCGTGAGCTGGCTTTCGATCTTCAGCGCAAGCAACATCTCGTAGATCTTGCGAGTAAATGTTTTCTCGGTGGAGAGATAGAAATTGCGCGCGACCTGCATCGTGATGGTCGAGCCGCCCTGGGCGCTGTGCCCTTCGCCGAAATTCGCGAGGCCGGCGCGCAGCACGCTCACGTAGTCGACGCCGCTGTGCTGATAGAAGCGGGCGTCCTCGATGGCGAGCACCGCGTCCTTCATCACCTGCGGGATCTGGCCGATCGGCATGAAGTTGCGGCGCTCCTCGCCGAACTCGCCGAGCAGCACGCCGTCGGCGGAGTAGACGCGCATCGGCAGCTTCGGCCGGTAGTCGGTGAGGCTGCCGATGTCGGGCAGATTGGGATACGACACTGCGAGCGCGATGCCGGCGATGATCGTGACAGCGACGGCCGCGGAGGCCGCGAGTCCGATCAGGGAAAGCCCGACCCGAAGCAGGACGCTCAGCCAGCGCGGCCAGCGCCCCGATGGCTCGCCGCCGCGAGGCGAGGCGCCGCGATCGGCACCGTTTTCAGAATCGCTCAAAGCTCGTCCTGCATGTCGATCGCATTATAGAAAGCCGGGTTCGAGGGCTTGCGGCGAGGTTTTGAAGGGCTCCAAAAGGTGACGCAATCGACACTTCGAATCAGGTTGCAAACGGTCACGTGTTGCACGGCGCTTCGCGTGTGAGATTTGCAACGCAGACGGGCGTACGCCGCCGGTTTTTGCTTTGTTAATCAAGGGCTTTACTGCTAGGATCGATGTAACTTATTAACAGTCCAGCGCGTTGGATTCGCCGCTTTGGCGACGCTGGAAAAGGGGCACCGTGAGCTTTCTCGACGCGCTGTTGGGCCGCAAGCACCCACCCATGATTGGCTTGGACATCAGTTCCTCGAGCGTCAAGCTCGTCGAGCTCGGACAGACCAACAGCGGCGAATACGTTCTCGAGCGCTTCGGCTCCGAAAGCTTCGAAAAGGGCTGGATCGCGGACGGCCAGATCGAGAAGTTCGACGAGGTCGCCGAGGCGGTCAAGCGCCTGGTCACCAAGAGCGGCACCAAGACCCGGCAGGTCGTGATGGCGATGCCGCAGTCGGCCGTCATCACGAAGAAGATCATGCTGCCGGCGGGCCTGCGCGAAGAGGAACTCGAGATCCAGGTCGAGACCGAGGCCAACCAGTACATCCCGTTCTCGCTCGACGAGGTCAGCCTCGACTTCTGCGTCATCGGTCCGAGCCCGACCTCGGTCGGCGACGTCGAGGTGCTGATCGCCGCGTCGCGCAAGGACCGTGTCCAGGACCGTCAGGGTCTGGCCGAGGCTGCGGGCCTGAAGCCCGCCGTCCTCGACATCGAGTCGCATGCCTCGCGCCTGGCGATGAGCCGGGTCGTCTCGAGCCTGCCCAACGAAGGCCGCGATGCGCTGGTGGCTCTCTTCGAGATCGGCGCCGACACCACGAGCCTCAAGGTGCTGCGCGACGACGAGATGCTCTACGACCGCGATCAGGCCTTCGGCGGCTCGCAGCTCACCCAGCTGATCTCGCGCCAGTACGGCTTCTCTTACGAAGAGGCGGAGCAGAAGAAGCTCGCCGCCGACCTGCCCGACGATTACGAGACCTCGCTGCTGGCGCCCTTCGTCGACAGCCTGTCGCAGGAGATCGGCCGGGCGTTGCAGTACTTCTTCACCAGCACGCCGCACCACAAGGTCCACTACGTGATGCTTGCCGGCGGCACCGCCACTCTGCCGGGCCTGAAGGATCGGGTCACCGAGCTCACCGGATTCGCGTCGATGGTCGTCAACCCGTTCGAGAACATGAAGCTCGGTTCGGCAGTGCGTGAAGCCAAGCTTCGTCGTGAAGCCTCGTCAT
>JBDTJD010000183.1:0-8376 GCA_039935975.1 Caldimonas sp. | reverse complement strand
AGGCGCAGGTGCTCAACCTGCTGAAAGACCTGCAGGACGAGCTCGGCCTGGCCTACATCTTCATCAGCCATGACCTCGCGGTCGTCCGCTTCATGGCCGACGAGGTCCTCGTGATGCGCGATGGCGAAGTCGTCGAGCAGGCGAGCGTCGAGCGGATCCTCCAGCAGCCGCAGCAGGACTACACGCGCCGGTTGCTCGACGCGATTCCGCGCGGCTACGTTCCGGCGTCCTGACGGGCGCGGCGCAGGCGCCTCGCCGAGGCGCCGCGCAGCTCGAGCGCGAGCAGCAGCGCGACCGACGCGGTGAAGCTGCCGATGCCGACCGGGTTGTCGGTCGCCAGCGCGGCCACCTGGGCGAGCGCGTCCGGGCTCACCTGTTCGACGAAGCGCGCCAGCTCGGCGATCTGCTCCTTCGAGAAGCGCGCCGCGTCGGCAACGGCGACGCTGATCGCGCCACCGCGCGGAGCGAGCAGGACCGCGAACACGCCGGCGCCGATGGCGGCGATGCCGAGCGGGCCGAGCGGCCGGATGAGGCAGGCGAGGAACCGGGTGCGCAGGGCAAGGTTGGCCGAGCCGTAGAGCCGCGCGATCAGCCGCGCGGCGCGGCCGCGGCGCACCCCGTGCGGAGCTCGGCCAAGCGCCGGCAAAGCGTCGATGGCGTCGTCGAATTCATCGGACATGGCGGGCACCCGTTTCGTCATTCGCAGGGTGGACCGCGCTTCGCACCCGCGCGTGCCCGTGACTCCGATCTTTACTCGGCTGCGAGGCCGAGGCATGACTCGGCGGCGTAACAGGTGCTTGCGACTGCGACGCTCCGGGTCGCGCCACGGCGCTCCGGCCGACACGCTGCGACCCCGCCGACGCCCGGTGACGCAACGGCGTGGAGCCGATCACACCGCGCGGCCTGGCACGGACGTTGCGCCGATCCTTTCGGCGCGCGGGGGACTGCAACGAGATGTGTTCGGTCCGGGTCGCGTTGTCATCGAAGGCCGCCTCATGTCCGCTTCCCGCCGCCCGTTCTCAGTCGCTCCTTCGCCGCGCCGTCCGCTCGGCCCACGCTGCCACGGCGGCGCGTCGTCGCTCCTTCGCCTCGGCTTCGGCGCCGTGCCGCAGCGCGCCGCCTCGTCGCGCGTCTCGGGCTGGATGGAGATCAGCGAGTCGTTCGACGCCGCACGGGTCGAGCACGTCGTCGGTTCGCCGGGCCGCGACCAGCAGCCCCCCGTGCGCACCTGCTGACCCGTACGGTGCCGCCATGCTTTCCCACCGTCCCGCGACCGCGCCGCTGATGTCGAAATCGAGCGGCTTCGTGCGCAGCCAGCCGGCCGCGCTCGATGCCCTCGCGCCGCGCCCGCGCGTGCTCAGCAGCCCGTCGAGCGTGCCTCGCCAGTTGTCGCTGTTCACCCGTCCCGGAGCCTTGCGCTGAGGACGAGGAAGATTTCGGGCGCCGAGCCGGACGCGATCCAGTGAATCCCACTTGCTCGCGCCTGGCGGTCCAGGAGGGGCGGGCGTTTCGGGGCTGTTAGAGAGCCAGCCTCGAGCCGGCGTCCCGCTCCTCCTTCTTTGTCGCGCGGCCGGAGGCGCCTCCCGCAGGTCCGGTCGGACCGCAGGGACGGAACCCTCTTTGCAGGTGGCTAGTCGCTCTTCGCGCGCTCGACCGCCATCTCGATCTGCTCCTGCACCTTGCGCGCCGCGCGCTGGGCGAGGAGCGGATCGAGGTCGGCCTGCGGCGCGACCTTGCGGGCGATCTCGTCGAGCGTGTCGGGATCGGTCATGAGCGAATGCGCCATCGCCGAAATCGCGCACATCGCGCGCCGCTGGATGTTCATCGGCAGCTCGAGCGTGCTGTTGACGATCACGTGGTAGCGGACGCTGTCGACGGCCTGCGGCGCGAGTCCCCAGCTTTCGCACAGCGCCGCGCCGAGCGTGTCGTGGCTGACGCCGAACTCCTTGTGCTCGAGCATCAGGAGCTCCTCGTCGGAGGCCGCCTGGGCGAGCATCGGCTTGTAGCGCTCGGTGGCGTGGCGGAACATCACCGCCTTTCCGCACTCCTCGAAGAGTCCCGCCGAATGCGCCGCCCACGCGTCGACACCCAGGTGAGAGGCGATTCTGCCCATCAGCAACCCGCGCACGCGCGCGCGCTCCCACACCGGCTCGAGCTCGGGCGCCGGCGGGAACACCGCCCGCAAACCCATCTCGAAGGTGACGGCGGCCACTTCACGCGTGCCGAGATAGGTGATCGCCTGCTGCACGCTCTGGACGCGCCCGCGCAGGCCGTACATCGCCGAGTTCACCGTCTTCAGCACGGCAGCGGCGAGCGCCATGTCGGAGCTGATGAGCAGGCTCGCGGCGCTGAAATCGACGTCGTCCTCGGCGAGCAGCAGCGACAGCTGGACCAGCACTTCGGGCTGGGCCGGCACGTCGACGTCGAGCAGTCGTCGGCTTTGTTGTTCGGACATGGCAAGGCGCGACGGCGAGGTCGCGGAAGCAGGCTGCATGGTAGCGAGCCGGAGTCGCCTCGGGCGAGGAAGGATCGGCGCGGCGCGGCACAATTCCCGACGCTGACGAGTGCTTCGTCGCTGGAGGCCCACATGCGCCCGATCCTGTCCCTCGTCATCGTCGGTGCCGGCGCCGCCTCGTTCGCCGTCGCAAGCGCGCAGCCGCGCGACACCGTCGCCTTGCTCGCCGCCGAGACCGAGGCGATGAAGGCCTTCTCGATGCTCGACGGCGCCTGGCGCGGGCCGGCCACCGTGATCCAGCCCGACGGAACCCGGCTCGACTTCATCCAGACCGAGCGCATCGGGCCGCTTCTCGGAGGGTCGATCCGGGTCATCGAGGGCCGTGGCTACGACGACAACGGCGCCGTGCGCTTCAACGCCTTCGCCATCGTCTCGTTCGATCCGGCGTCGAAGAGCTATTCGCTCCATTCGCACGCCCTGGGACATGTCGGCGACTTCGCCTTCGTGCCGACCGGCGACGGCTACCGCTGGGAGATCCCGCTCGGCCCGGCGACGATCCGCTACGTCGCGACGGTCAAGGACGGCGAGCTGCACGAGGTCGGCGAGCGCGTCGTCGCCGGAGGCGCGCCGATGCGCATCTTCGAGATGCGCCTGAAGCGCATCGGCGACGTCGACTGGCCCGCCGCCGGCGCGATCGCGCCGAAGTAGCAGCAGGGAACTCCCGAAGCCTAGGAGACGCGCGGCAGTGTCATGACGATCCGCGTGCCGCGTCCCGGTTCGCTCCGCGCCACGACGTCGCCGCCGTGCAGCTCGGCGATGCGCTTGACGATCGCCAGGCCGAGGCCGCGACCGCCGTCGGCGGTGGCCGGCGCGACGTTCGATCGGCTCTGATAGAAGCGGTCGAAAAGATGCGGCAGGTCGGCGGCCGCGATGCCCGGGCCGTCGTCGGCGACGCTCACCTCCACCAGGCCGCCGCGCGCCTCGGCAGCGAGCGTCACCGTGCTGCCGGCGGCGCAGAACTTGAGCGCGTTGTCGACGAGGTTGGCGACGGCGCGCTCGAACAGCTCGACGTCGAGCTTCACGCGCGGGCCGCCGGCGGCGCCGTCGGCCACGGGCGCGGCGGGAGTGAGCAGGCGAACGCCCTGGCGCGCGGCGCGCTCGGCGAAGCGCAGGGCGATGTCGTCGAGCAGCTCGCTCGCGTCGACGGCCTCGGCGCGCAGCGCGAACTCGGGCTCGTCGAGCTTGGCGAGATCGCCGAGCGACTGCACCATGCGCGCCTCGTTGCGGGTGTTGCGCAGAGCGATCTCGACCAGGCGGCGGTCCTCCGCTCGCGCCGCGTCCGACTGCCAGCGGCCGTCGAGCGTCTCGAGGCAGGCGACCGTCGCCGTCAGCGGCGAGCGCAGATCGTGCGAGAGATTGCTGACGCCTTCGCGCCGGAAGTGGTCGACGCGGCGAAGCGCATTCCACTGGCGCCGGCAGATGTCGAGCAGCATCTCGAAGGCGCTCGTCAGCTGGCCGAACTCGTCCCGCGTCGGCGCCGGCAGGGCACTTCCCGGCGCGATCGCCAGGCCTTCGGCCAGGCCGCGCTGCGACAGCGTGGAGACGGCGCGGGTCAGCCGGCGCAACGGCTCGGTGACGGTGGCGATGATGAGGGCGGCGAGCAGCGTGGTCAGCGCCACGACCGCCAGGACGAGGCCGAGCGCGGGCCGCGCGAAGCTGCTGCGAAGCACGTCCCAGCGCCCTTCGGGCAGCTGCTGCGTGTGCAGGACGAGATAGAGGTAGCCGGCGTCGGGCGAGGCGCCGCCGCGCGAGAAGGCGCGCTGCACCGGCTTGGCGACCACGACCGCGCCGGCGTCCATGCGCTCGGGGTCGTCACCCATCACGTAGCGAGCGTCGTGCTGGTCGATCGACTCGCGCACCGGCGCCAGGGCGACCCGGGTGCCGGGCTTGAGCGGCGTCGGGCCGGTCTTGGCGAGCACGGTGCCGTTGCCGTCGAGCAGGTAGAGCTCGGTGTCGGGCTCGAAGAGCACGAGCCCGCGCAGCCAGCGCTGGAACGCCTCGGCGTCGCGCTCGTGCATGTCGAAGATGTCGTCGTACATGCTGACGACGCGGCCGAGGAAGGCCATGCCGCGCCGGTACGCGGTTTCGTTCTCGAAGCGCTGGAAGGCCCAGACGACCGTCGCGATGACCAGCAGGGCCGTCAGCAGGCCCGTCGCGAAGATCGTCAGCGCGAGCTTGAAGCGGACGCTCACTGCGAAGATCGGCAAGCGCCGGTCATGACGGGCTGTCGCGCATCTTGTAGCCGGCGCCGCGCACCGTGAGGATCAGCTCGGGGCGCATGGGGTCGGCCTCGAGCTTGGCGCGCAGGCGATTGATGTGCGTTGTCACCGTGTGCTCGTATCCGTCGTGGGTGTAGCCCCAGACCGCATTGAGGAGCTGGCTGCGCGAGAACACGTGGCCCGGATGCGATGCGAAATGGAGCAGCAGGTCGAACTCGAGGGCCGTGAAGTCGAGCGCGTCGCCGCGAAAGCGGACCTGGCGCTTGGCCGGCAGGATCTCGAGCTCGCCGTTGCGAACCACGCGCGGCTCGGCGCTGCCCGCCGACTGCGCCGCACGCAGCAGGTCGGCACGACGCAGCAACGCCTTGACGCGCGCCAGCAGCTCGGCGAGCGAGAACGGCTTGGTCAGGTAGTCGTCAGCGCCGAGCTCGAGGCCGAGGACGCGGTCGAGCTCGGTCGACTTGGCCGTCAGCATCAGGATCGGCGTGCTGCGGCCGCGCGCCCGCAGCGCCTTGGTGACCTCCAGCCCGTCGAGGCCCGGCATCATGAGATCGAGCACCAGCAGGTCGCTCGCACTTTCGCTCTGGCTGGCGAGGGCGGCATGGCCGTCGGCCACGGCCTCGACCGTGTAGCCGGCGCTCTGCAGGTTCATCACCAGCAGGTCGCGGATGTCGGTCTGGTCCTCGGCGACGAGGATGGAAGCGGGCGGCATGGAGGAATTGTCTCGTGTCGGGCCGTTGTCTTACAGCGATGTGATGCGGCTGTGATGTTCCCGGAGGCTCCTGCGAGGCAGCGCGCCCAGAGTCACGCCATCGACTCCACCGAGCCTGCCCATGACCGCCACATCGTCCACGAGCCGTCCTGATCCGCGTCGCGCGCCGCCGCCCGTCCTCCCGGCATCACGGGCAGAGGAGCCCAGGCACGCAGTGCCGATCTCGATGGCCGAGCTCGTGTCGCATCGGCCCTATCTGGTGCGCTTCGCACTGAAGAAGCTGCGCGACCCGATGCTGGCCGAAGACGCGGTCCACGATGTCCTCGAGGCCGTCCTCTGCGGCCGCGCCGTCTTCTCGGGTCGCGCCGCGCTGCGCTCGTGGCTCACGGCCGTGCTCAAGAACAAGATCGTCGACTCCCTGCGCCGGATCGAGCACCACGACGCGCTCGACGACGACGCCGGCGAGAGCGCTGGCCACGCCGTCGCCTGCCCGCGCCCGCGCCCCGACGAGATCGCCGAGCAGCGCCAGGCCCTCGCTTTCGCGCTTGCCGGCATCGAACGCCTGCCGGCGACGCTGCGCGACGCGATGCGCCTGCGCGTGATCGAGGAGCGCTCGACGGCGTCGGTCTGCGCAGAACTCGGCATCAGCCAGGAGAACCTGTTCGTGCGCGTCCACCGCGCCAGGAAGCAGCTGCTGTCCTGAGGCGTCGGCCGCCTACCTCGTGCCCTTCTTGTCGACGATCTTGTCGATCACCGTGACCGGGCCGAGACGATCCTTCGCACCCGCGCGACCAGATCGGGATCATTCGGCGCGACCAACTGGCCGGCGATCGCGCTCCCGATCAGCCGCTCGGCCGTCTCCGGCTGCGGCGTGACCGCGCCCAGGAAGCGGAGCGTTTCGCCTTCGGCGATCAGGAGGGTCGGGAAGTCTTCGACGTCGAGGTCGCCGAGCGCGTCGGCCTCGTCCTCGACGTCGATCCAGGCGAAATCGACGCCCGATCCGAACCGCGACGCGAGGGCATCGAAGGTCGCGCGGTAGTCACGGCACGAGCCGCACCATGCGGCGCACAGGCACGACACGAGCAACCGCCCGGGTGTGTCGGCCTCGCTCATCGGGCCCGCTAGGACTCGACGTGGAGCATGTCGTGGATCTCGTGCTCGTGCGTCAGCGCGCCCTCGAGGTTCACCGTGTGCCAGCCGTTGTCGTAGTCGACGACGCGGAAGCGGCGCATCGGCATCATGCCGTGCGAGGTCGGAAAGAGCGCAAACACCTCTTCGCCGTGGTTGAGCGCGGCCACCACTTCCGAGACGTCGGCGATCTGCGGCTCGGTGTGCCACTCGTTGGTCTCGGTGTTGACCGGGCCCCACTCGACACCGGTGACGCGGCCGTCGTCGTCGAGACGGACCCTGGCTACGGCATGCACTTTCATGTGGCGCTTTCTCTGGCGGGTCGGGGCAAAGAGTATGCACGCGCGACCGCGGCCGCGTCGCTCAACGGTCGCCGCGCAGGATCCATCCGGCAGCGCGCTCGGCGATCATCAAGGTCGGCGCATTGGTGTTGCCGCTGGTGATCGTCGGCATGACGCTGGCGTCGACGACGCGCAGGCCCTCGAGGCCGTGGACGCGCAGGCGCGCGTCGACGACGGCCATCGGGTCGGCCGCCGGCCCCATCTTCGCCGTGCCGACCGGATGGAAGATGGTCGTGCCGATGTCGCCGGCGAGCTTGGCGAGGTCGGCGTCGCTCTCGAATTGCGGCCCCGGCTTGAGCTCGCGCGGCTTGAACCTGGCAAGCGCCGGCTGGCCGACGATGCGGCGCGTCACGCGCAGGCTCTGTGCGGCGATCCGGGCGTCCTCCGCGGTCGAGAGATAGTCGGGCGCGATCCGTGGCGCCTGGCCGGGATCGGCTGAGCGCACGCGGACGTGGCCGCGACTCGTGGGATTCAGGTTGCACACGCTCGCGGTGAATGCGTTGAACGCATGCAGCGGCTCGCCGAAGGCGTCGAGGGAGAGCGGCTGGACGTGGTACTCGAGATTCGCATGGGCGAGGGACGGATCGCTTCTCGTGAAGGCGCCGAGCTGCGACGGTGCCATGCTCATCGGGCCGCTGCGCCTGAGCGCGTACTCGAGGGCGATCAGGGCCTTGCCGGCCAGCGACGAGGCGGTCGTGTTGAGCGTCTTCGCGCCTTCGACGCCGTAGACGGCGCGAATCTGGAGATGGTCCTGCAGGTTCTCGCCCACGCCCGGCAGCGCATGGCGTACCGCGATGCCGTGCTCCGCCAGGAGCATCGGATCGCCGACGCCCGAGAGCTGCAGGATCTGCGGCGAGCCGATCGAACCCGCCGCGAGCACGACCTCGCCCCCGGGCGACAGCTTCGCCGTCACCGGCGCGCCGCCGCCGAGGGGCAAGACTTCGACGCCTGCGGCGCGTCGGCCGTCGAATGCGAGGCGGTGGATGTGCGCGCCAGTCCAGACCTGCAAGTTGGGGCGCGCAAACGCCGGCCTGAGGAAGGCCTTGGTGGCGTTCCAGCGCACGCCGGCGCGCTGGTTGACGTCGAAGTAGCCGACGCCCTCGTTGTCGCCGCGGTTGAAGTCGTCGCGGCGCGGCAAGCCGGCCTGCACCGCCGCGGCGGCGAAAGCGTCGAGGATCGGCCAGTGCAGGCGCTGCTTCTCGACACGCCACTCGCCGCCCGGTCGCTTGCCTTTCGGATCGAACCCGGGCGCGGCGTGGAAGGCGTCGGCGCCCTTGTGGAAGTCCTCGTGGGCGAGGAACGCCGGCAGGCATTCGGCCCAGCTCCAGCCCGGGTTGGCGCCGTGCCCGTCGCCCGCGCCCCAGGCGTCGTAGTCGCGCGCCTGACCACGCATGTAGATCATGCCGTTGATGCTGCTCGAGCCGCCGAGCACCTTGCCGCGCGGATAGCGCAGGCTGCGGC
>JBDTJD010000182.1:0-5622 GCA_039935975.1 Caldimonas sp. | reverse complement strand
CCAGGCCGAGCCCGGTGCCCTCCTCGCCCCCCGACTCGCGGCGATAGAAGCGGTCGAACACGCGGGGTCGGTCGGTGGCCGGGATGCCCGGGCCGGCATCGTCGACGCGCAGCCAGGACGAGCCCGCGTCTTCCCAGACACGCACATCGATGCGCGTTCGAGGCGGTGAGTAGCGCAGGGCGTTGTCGACGAGGTTGCGGACGAGCGCGGCCAGACTTGCTCGCTCGCCCGCGACGATCAGCGGCAGGTCGGCGTCGAGGACCATTTCACTGCCGCGGTCGAGCGCGAAGGGATGCATGGCGGCAAGCGTCTCGCGCGCCAGTTCGGCGAGGTCGACGGGCTCGAGTGCGAGCGGCGCCGATCCCGGCTCGCTGCGCGCCAGCGTGAGGAGCTGCTCGATCAGGCGCGTCGCCCGCTCGATGCCGGCAGCCAGGCCTTCAATGGCGGCGCTGCGCTCTTCAGCGTCGCCGGCGTGGCGCAAGAGGCGCAGCTGCAGCTTCAGCGCGGTGAGCGGCGAGCGCAGCTCGTGTGCGGCGTCGGCGACGAAGGCCCGCTGCGCGTCGAGCGAGCCCTTCAGCCGATCGAGGAGCGCATTGAGTGCCCTGGCGAGAGGCGCCAGCTCGTCGGGCAGCTCGCCGGTGGGCAACGGATCGAGCGATCCGGCGTCGCGCGAGCGCACCTCGCTGGCCAGGCGCGCGAGCGGCGCGAGGTTCTTCGCCGCCAGCCACCAGATCGCGAAGGCCGCGAGCGGCGTCACCAGGAGAAGCGGCAACACGCTGTGCCAGGCCGCGTGCGCGGCAAGACGCTGGCGGATCTCGACCGGCTGCGCGACCTGGATCACGCGGTCACGCGTCGCAACGCTGTAGGTTCGCCAGGCGTGCCCCTCGACCGCCACCGTCGCCAGGCCGAGCAGGGCCCGCGCCGGCAGCGAGGAATGGGCGCGCGACGCGTAGATGCTGCGGCCGTCGACGGTCCAGATCTGGATGACGACATCGAGCTGCTGGTCGGCAAGCGTGCCGGCTTCCGAGCGGTCGATCTGGCCCTGGTCGCGCAGCGAGAGTGCCATCTGCTGGAGCTGGTAGTCGAAGAGCGCCTCGGTCTCGCCCAGAACGTTGCGGTAGGTGATCGCGGCGATGGCCAGGGCGGTGAGGCCGAGCAGCGCGAGCAGCGAGACGAGCAGGCGGACGCGGATCGAGCTCATGGCGCCGGCGTCGCATCGATGAAGTAGCCGACGCCGCGCACGTTGCGGATGAAGTCGGCGCCCAGCTTTCGGCGCAGCTGGTGGACGTAGACCGACACCGCGTTGCTCTCGATCTCCTCGCCCCAGCCGTAGAGGCGGTCCTCGAGCTGCGCCCGCGACAGCACCGCGCCCGGGCGCGCCATCAGCGCCTCGAGCACCGCGAACTCGCGCGCCGAGAGCGACACCGGCGCGCCGGCGCGGGTGACGCGGCGCTGCGCCGGGTCGAGCGTCACGCCGCCTTGCGAAAGCACCGGCTCGGCGCGGCCTGCATGGCGGCGCAGGACCGCGCGGATGCGCGCGTTCAGCTCGTCGAACTCGAACGGCTTGACCAGGTAGTCGTCGGCACCCGCATCGAGGCCGGCGACGCGGTCGCCGCGCGCGTCGCGCGCCGTGAGCACGATCACCGGCGTCGCGTCGTGACGCGCGCGCAGGCCCTGAAGCAGTGCCAGGCCGTCGGCCGGGCCGCCGGGCGCGGCGCCGCGCGGCAGACCGAGGTCGAGCAGCACGAGGTCGAAGCGCTCGCTCGCCAGCGTGCCATCGGCCGCCGACGCGTCGCGCACCCAGTCGACGGCGTAGCCCTCGAGACGGAGCGTGCGCTGCAGGGTCTCGCCGATCATTCGGTCGTCCTCGACGAGCAGGAGTCGCATGGCCGGAAGAGGATAGCGCGCGGTTGTCCCGGGCCGACGTCGCAAGGGACAATGCACCATGCAACACGGCCTGCGCGTCAGCCTGCTCTCGCTGCGCGATCTCTTCCTCACCGCGGCGCCCTTCGTGCTGCTCGCCGCGGCGCTGCTCGCGCTCGCCTATTGGCTGCTCGATCCGACGCCGCCGAAGCAGGTCGTGCTCGCGACCGGCCAGGACCAGGGCGCCTATGCCGAGTTCGGCAAGCGCTACGCGCAGATCCTGAAGGCGAACGGCATCGACGTGCGGTTGAGGAAGACCGCCGGCGCGGCCGAGAACGTCGCGCTCCTGAAGGATCCCGGCGGCGACGTCGACATCGCCTTCGTGCAGGGAGGCGCCGACGAGAGCTCGCCGCCGGTGGCGACCGACGAGGGCGACCTTCCCGACGACGGCCTGGTCTCGCTCGGGAGCCTCTTCTACGAGCCGGTCTGGATCTTCTACCGCACCGAAGCGGCGCAGCGCCTGAGGAAGGAAGACACGCTGACGAGCCTGACGCAGCTTCCGGGCTGGCGCGTCAACATCGGTGCGCCGGGCAGCGGCGTGCCCAACCTGATGGCCCGGCTGCTGGAGGCCAACCGCATCGATCCGGCGACGATCACGCTCGTGCGCGAGCCTTCGACGCCTGCGGTGGTGGGCCTGCTCGACGGCAGCATCGACGCGATCGTGTTCGCCTCGGCTCCCGAGTCGCTGCTCGTCCAGATGCTGCTGCAGACGCCGGGCATCGCACTTTTCGACTTCGCCCAGTCCGAGGCCTACGCACGGCGCTTCCCGTTCCTGAGCGCGGTGACTCTGCCGCGCGGTGTCGTCGACCTCGCCCGCGACATCCCGCCGTCCGACGTGCGGCTGGTGGCCCCGACGGCGACGCTGGTCGCACGAAAGAACACCCATCCGGCCCTGATCCAGCTATTCGTCCAGGCCGCGCAACAGGTGCACGGCGGCGCCGGCTGGTTCCAGAAGAAGGGCGATTTCCCGAACCAGCGCAACACCGAATGGCCGCTCGCCCGCGAGGCGCAGCGCTTCTTCGCCAGCGGCCCGCCGGTGCTGCAGCGCTACCTGCCGTTCTGGCTCGCCAACCTCGTCGACCGGATGTGGCCGGTGCTGGTGACGATCCTCGCGGCGCTGCTGCCGCTCTCGCGCTTGCTTCCGCCGCTCTACACCTTCCGGGTCCGCTCGCGCATCTTTCGCTGGTATCGGCAGCTGCGCGAGGTCGAGAGCGCAATCGGCCGGCGCCCCAACGAAGAGCTGCTGCGTGACCTCGAGGAGATCGAGCGCCGGGTCGAGCACGTCCACGTGCCGCTCAGCTACGCCGAGGAGCTTTACGCGCTGCGCGCGCACATTCACATGGTCGCGGAACGACTGGTCGCGCCCCTGCCGGCGGGAGCGGCCACGGCATGAGCGCGCTGCCGCGGGTCCTGGTCATCGGCTGCGGCTTCGGTGGCCTGGCCGCGGTGCGCGTGCTCGCCCGGGCGGAGGTCGAGATCGTCCTCGTCGACCGCACCAACCACCACCTCTTCCAGCCGCTGCTCTACCAGGTCGCGACCGCCGGGCTGAGTGCGCCCGCGGTGAGCGCGCCGATCCGACACGTGCTGCGCCCCGAGATGAAGCGTGGCCGGCTGACGATCCTCAAGGGCGAGGTCCGCTCGATCGACGTCGCCGCCAGGACGGCGACGCTCGCCGGCGGCGAGATCGTCGCCTGGGACCATCTCGTCGTCGCCGCCGGCTCGACGCACAGCTACTTCGGCCACGACGAGTGGATCCGCTTCGCGCCGGGCCTGAAGACGCTCGCCGATGCACTCCAGATCCGCGCCCGCGTCATCAACGCCTTCGAGAACGCGGAGCTTGCCGGCGGCGACGACGAGCGCGACCCCTGGCTCACCTTCGTCGTCATCGGCGGCGGCCCGACCGGCGTCGAGATGGCAGGCACCATGACGGAGATCGCGCAACACACCCTGCGGCGCGAGTTCCGGCGCATCGATCCGACTCGCGCGCGGGTGATTCTTCTCGAGGGCTCCGATCGCATCCTGGGCGCGTTCGTGCCGGCGCAATCGGCCAAGGCGCGCGAGCAGCTCGAGCGGCTGGGCGCGATCGTCCAGACCGGCTCGAAGGTGACTTCGATCGATGCCGAGGGCGTCACTTGCGAAACGACGGTCGACGGCGCGCCGCGGTCGGCGCGCATCGCAGCGAAGACCGTCGTCTGGGCGGCCGGCGTCGCGGGCTCGCCGCTCGGCGCGGAGCTCGCGCGGGCGGGCGCGACGCTCGACCGGTCGGGCCGGGTCGTCGTCGAGGCCGACCTCAGCCTCGCCGGCCATCCCGAGATTTCCGTGATCGGCGACCTCGCCGCCGCGACCACGCCGACGAAGGACGGCCCGAAGCCGGTGCCCGGTGTGAGCCCGGCCGCCAAGCAGATGGGTCGCGTCGCGGCCGAGAACGTGCTGCGCCGGATTGCCGGCCGACCGACCGAGCCGTTTCGCTACAAGGACTACGGCAACCTCGCGACCATCGGCCGCAAGGCGGCGATCGTCGACCTCGCCGTGCCGGTCTTCGGCGCACTGCGCTTCAGCGGCCTTTGCGCGTGGCTCTTCTGGCTCTTCGCCCACATCTACTTCCTGATCGGCTTTCGCAATCGTCTGATCGTGCTGGTCGAATGGGCGTGGGCGTATTTCACGTACGAGCGCGGCGCACGCGTCGTCGCCGAGGCCGACACGACGCGGGCCGCGTCGCCGTCCTAGACTGACGACGAAAGGAATCGACATGGACACCCGCACCTCGCCCGCCCGGCTTCGCATCGAGAGCATCCAGGACGCGTTGCGTGCGCAAGGCTGCGCGGCCGTCGTCGTCCCGTCGAGCGATCCGCATCTGTCCGAGTACCTGCCCGAACGCTGGCAGGCACGTCAATGGGCGTCCGGCTTCACGGGCTCGATGGCAACGCTGGTGGTGACGACGGATCGCGCCGCGCTCTTCGCCGACAGCCGGTATTGGGTCCAGGCCGAGGCGCAGCTCGCCGGCAGCGGCATCGAGCTCGTCCGCATCCCGACGCCGGCGACGTCGCAGCACCTCGACTGGCTGTGCGCGAACGTCGCCGCAGGCGCCACGGTCGCCGTCGACGGCAGCGTCCTCGGCCTGGCGGCGGCGCGGCAGATGCGCGAAACGCTGGCGCGCTGCGGCCTTGCCTTGCGCAGCGATCTCGACGTCGTCGCCTTCGCCTGGCCGGAGCGGCCGGCGATGCCGGCCGATGCGGTCTACGAGCACGACGGTGCCGAGGCGCCGCATTCGCGCGCGACCAAGCTCGCGCAGGTGAAGAAGGCGATGGCCGACACCGGCGCGACGCACCACCTGATCTCGACCGTCGACGACATCGCCTGGCTCCTCAACCTGCGCGGCAGCGACGTCGGCTTCAACCCGGTCTTCCTGGCGCACGTGCTGGTCGCTCCCGACACGACGACGCTCTTCGTCGGCGCCGGCAAGGTCGACGCCACGCTCGCGAAGACGCTCGCCGGCGACGGCGTCCGGCTCGCGCCGTACGACGGCGTCGCCGCCGCGGTCGCGGCGCTGCCGGTCGAAGCGAGGCTGCTCCTCGATCCGAAACGCACGACCCTCGGCCTGGTCGAGAAGGCGCGGTCGAAGCGCATCGAGCAGATCAACCCCAGCACGCTCGCCAAGAGCCGCAAGACCGACGCCGAGGCGGCGCACGTACGCCGCGC
>JBDTJD010000181.1:0-5077 GCA_039935975.1 Caldimonas sp. | reverse complement strand
GGCTGGCCGAGCCGGTGGCGGAGAGCGTGACGTCGTTCAGGATCGCGGCACCCGGGTGCGTGGCGCGCAGCGCCACGCCGTCGGGGATGGTCGCGCTGTTGCTGCCCGGGTAGCTGCCGTCGGCCAGGTAGACCGCGCTGCCGGAGGGTGCTCCGGTCATGGCCTTGCCGATGGTCCTGCAAGGCGCGGCCTGTGTGCAGGCGTTGGTGTCCAGGCCGGCGACCGGGTCGACGAAGCGATCGACGGTCGTGGCCACCACCACATTCGTCTGCTTGGTCGGGCTGCCGCTCGTGTTCGTCGCGGTCAGCGTGAAGGTGGTGTTGGCCCCGACGTTGACGACCTTGCTCGTGCCGGTGACCACGCCGAGGCCGTTGTCGATCGATACGCTCGTCGCGCCGGTCGTCGCCCAGTTCAGCGTGACGTTGCCGCCGCCGGGGGGGAGCGAGGCCGGCGTGGCGGTGAAGCTCGCGATCGTCGGCGCGAGTAGCGGCATGACCATGACGTTCGTCGTTGCCGTTACGTTGGCGGTCGAATTGATCGCCGTCAGTGTGAATGTGGTGGGCACGCTCACGTTGACCGCGATGGTCGACAGCCCGGTCACGTAGCCCACGCCGTGGTCGATGAACAGATGCGCGGCGTTTTGCACGCCCCACGAGAGCACGACGCTGCCGCCGCCTGAAGGCACCTGCGCCGGCGTGGCGATGAAGGTGTCGATCACAGGCGCCCCGGCGCCTGCCCCGGCCAGGCCCCAGCCTTCGTTGCCGGCCGCGTCGGTGGCGACCGCATACCAGTAGTTGGAGTCGCAACCGATGGCGCCGCAGACCTCGCCGTAGATGTCGGTAAGCAGCATCGGCGCCGACTGCCAGACGTAGGGCGGTGCCGTCAGGGTCGCCAGCACGTTGGCGCCGCCGGAAAGGTCTTGCTTTGCACGAAAACGACCTTGCTGACGCCGACATTGTCGGTGGCGTTGGCGGTCAGGAGCAGCCGGCCCATGCCGTTGCCGAGCGGCGTGACGATGGTGCTCAATTGCACCACCGGGTCGGTGTTGTCGAGGAGGATGCCGAAGATCTTCGGGTTCAGCGCGCCGAGCCGCACCTGCGCCCGGCGGCCGTTCGCGCCGAACTGTGTCGGCATCGGTGCCGCCGGCGCATCGGGCGAGAGCGCGACGACCTGTGCCTTGGCCGGGTTAGGCAGTGCGCAGAAGATCTGGTACTGGTCGACGAGCGGCGGCAGCACGACGTGCTGAGAGCCCACCTTTTTGGGCACGCTCGGCGGGCACTGCCCCAGCGGCGAAACCCGGAACGAGTCGTAGGTACACACCGTGCCGGGCAGCACCTGACCTGCCGGCGCTACCGCCGGCACGCAGCCGATCAGGCCGTTCGGGTCGAGCACGCTCTGCCGGCGGACTTCCTGTGCTTTCTGCACCTGGGTTGGGGCGCCGGCTCCGCTGGTGCCGGGGGGCGTGTCGATCGACAACGTCGCCTCGAGGGCGAGTGCGGTGTCAGGCGCGTCGAGTCGGTAGGTGGTGCCGGGCACGATCTGCGGGTTGGCGGCGTAGCCTTCGGTCGTGGCCGTGAGGGCGACGTCGATGGTGGTGCCGATCGCTCCGGCAGGCACCGTGAGGGTGGCCTTCTGGTCGCTCGAGGTCACCGTCGCACCGGCCGGGCCGACGTTGCCGGTCGTCGGCGAGGGCGTGCTGTCGCTACCGCCGCCGCCGCACGCGGCGAGCAGGGTGGCGAACAAGGTAGGCAACAGCGCGGCGGCAATCCAGCGCGTGGCGCGGCGGGTCTTGGCGGTGTGCATGGAGTCTCTCCCGGAGTCCTGCGAGTGCTGCGTGGTGCAGCGCTTGAAGCAAAGACGGAATCGGGGCACCAAAGGGATCACGGTGGCTGCATCGCGCGCCGCAGGTCCGAACGACGCCAGCTGATGGATCAGCCGATCGAGCCGGTTGCCTGATGAAAAACGCATACGGCTTCCTCCGGCCGCATCGGCATCCCTGCTTTTCAGCACGGCTGCCGACCGGTGTGTATAAGTCATCTCCCGCAGCGCTGAGCCACCCCGCTGCCCCGCCCTCAGGAGTCTCTCGCCATGTCCTCTTCGACCATCTCCCTCACCGCCGCCGACGGTTTCAAGTCATCCGCCTATGTCTGCGAGCCGACCGGCAAGGCAAAGGGCGCGATCGTGGTGCTGCAGGAGATCTTCGGCGTCAACTCGCACATCCGCGCGGTCGCCGACGGCTATGCCGCGGCCGGCTACCTCGCGATCGCGCCTTCGACGTTCGACCGCATCGAGCGCGGCGTCGATCTCGGCTACGCGCCGGGCGACATCACCGAGGGCGCGCGCCTGAAGGCCGCGGTGGAGGCGTTGCCGGCGCCCGGGGTGCTGCAGGACATTCAGGCCGCCGTCGACCACGTCGCGCGTGCCGGCAAGGTCGGAATCGTCGGCTACTGCTGGGGCGGTCTGCTGGTCTGGCGCGCCGCCGAGAAAGTGCGCGGCCTGTCGGCGGCGGTCGCCTACTACGGCGGCGGCATGACCGTCGGCAAAGAGCCTTCGCGTCAGCCCGCGGTGCCGACGATGGCGCATTTCGGCGACCAGGACGCCCACATCTCGGTCGCGAGCGTGAAGGCGTTCGAGCAGGCGCATCCGGACGTCGAGGTCCATCTCTACGCGGCGCCCCACGGCTTCAACTGCGACCAGCGCGGCTCCTGGAACGCCGGCGCCGCGGCCACCGCGCGGGAGCGCTCGCTCTTTCACTTCGGCAAGCACGTCGGCTAGGAGCCGCGCGATACGCGGCGACGGCCAGCGGGCGCTGCGCGGCGGCTCCTTCCTCTGTCACGACTCCTGCTGCAACCGCTGCCGCGTCGCGGCGCGCAGCGCCAGCACGGCCGATTCGTCGGCGAGCAACATCGGCTTTCGGGTGGTGCGCTGAGCGGCTGGCGCGGGCCGAGAATCACGGCTCGAACGAACCCGACCGGAACCCCATGACCGAAGACACCGCGCCCGCTTCCGCCGCATCGCCGCCGCCGCTGCCCGACCATCTCTCGGTCGACCCGCGCAGCCCGCATCACGTCGCCGCGGTGTTCGAGCGCGAGATCGGCATCCGGCTCAACGGCAAGGACCGCCACGACGTCGAGGAATACTGCCTCAGCGAAGGCTGGATCAAGGTGCCCGCCGGCAAGACGCTCGACCGCAAGGGCCGGCCCCTACTCATCACCCTGAAGGGCAAGGTCGAGGCGTTCTACCGCTGACGGCGCTGCCGGTCTAGATTCCGGCCGGCTCGATCTTGACGACGTCGGTCGCCCGCAGCATCTCGTTGTAGGCGGTCTCCGTGAAGGGTCGGGACATCTCGAACAGCTCGTAGCCCTCCTTGGGCTTCTTCTTGCCGGGCTTTTCGGGCGGCACCGGCGTGCCGACCTTCAGCGCGCGACGCGGCCCGGGCGCGTTCGGCGCCGGCACCGCCTCGTGCAGCTTCAGCCGCTCGCGCAGCTTGGTCAGCTCGCGCTCCTTGGCGGTGACCTGCGCCATGACGGTGACGTGACGCTCATGCAGCTCCTTCTTCACCTCGTGGACGGCCGCGTGGACGGCGAGGTCGACGGTGCGCTTGTTGACGCGGTTGAGGAAGCAGAAGGTGACGAGGCCGGTCGAGACGCAGCAGAAGATCGTGAACCACATGGTCGGTCGAAGGTAGCGCATGTCGTCGCGCCGCGCCTGTCGCCCGCTGCCGGGCTCGTGCGGTTTGCCACGCGCTCCGGCGCCGACGGACAGCCGGCACTTGCCGGCGCGATCAGACGCCGAGCCGGCGCGCGACCTCGGCCGCGATCGCGAGGCTCGCCGTGAGCCCCGGTGATTCGATCCCGTACAGGTTCATCAATCCGGCGATGCCGTGCGCCGCAGGGCCCTGCAGCACGAAGTCGCTCGCCGGCTGGCCGGGCCCCTGCAGCTTCGGCCGCACGCCGCTGTACGCCGGCGCGAGCGCACCGTCCTGCAGCGCCGGCCAGTAGCGACGGATGGCGGCGTAGAAGCGGGCGCTGCGCGAAGGGTCGACGGCGTAGTCGATGACGTCCGGCTCGCGCGCGTCGAGCCATTCGACGTCGGGCCCGAAGCGCGCCTGCCCGGCGAGGTCGAGCGTGAGGTGGACGCCGAGGCCGCCCGGCTCGGGCACCGGATAGACCAGGCGCGTGAAGGGCGACCGGCCGGCGAGGGCGTAGTAGTTGCCCTTGGCGAACCAGGTCGCCGGCACGTGGGCCGGATCGAGCCCGTCGATGCGTCGCGCCAGCGCGGGCGCGTGCAGGCCGGTGGAGTTGACGAGCAGGCCGGCCTCGATCTCGAACGGCGACGCACCGCCGACGCGGAGCAGGAAGCCGCCCGCAACGACGCTCGCGCCTTCGAGCGGCGAGCGCAGCGCGAGCACGCCGCCGGCGCGTTCGAGGTCGCCCTGGTAGGCCAGCATCAGCGCGTGGCTGTCGATGATCCCGGTGGCGGTCGAGAGCAGCGCGGCCTCGCCGGCGAGCGTGGGCTCGAGCGAGCGCGCCTCGTCGCCGGTCAGCCAGGAGAGGCCTTCGACGCCGTTGCCGAGGGCGCGCTGCTCGATCGCCCGCAGCGCTGCGACCTGCGCCGGCGTTGCCGCGACGACAAGCTTGCCGCAGCGTCGATGGCCGACGCCGTGCGCCTCGCAGTACGGATAGAGCAGGCGTCGGCCGGCGACGCACAGGGCCGCCTTGAGCGAGCCGGCCGCGTCGTAGAGGCCGGCATGGATGACCTCGCTGTTGCGCGAGCTGATGCCGTTGCCGATCCCCGAGGTGGTCTCGAGCACGATCGTCTCGCGCCCGCGCAGCGCAAGCTCTCGTGCGACCGCGAGGCCGACGGCGCCGGCCCCGACGACGACGGCGTCGACGCGGTCCACGCGAGGCGAACCGCGCGCTCTAGTCGCGGTAGCCGGGCAGCTCGCGGTCGACGATGCGCATCATGGCCTCGAAGAAGAGCCGCTCGCGCTCGGCGCGCGAATGCCGGTCGGCTTCGCTCGGCGTCTGCACGCGGGCGACGATCTCGTCGGACAGTACTTCGATCGGCCGGCCGG
>JBDTJD010000180.1:0-2659 GCA_039935975.1 Caldimonas sp. | reverse complement strand
CTCGTCTACGGCCTGCTCGGCGACACGCTGTTCACCGCGCGGCTCGACGCGACGCTGCCCTATCCGGCGGTCGGCGCCGTGGTCGGCATCCAGGCATCGCCCGAGCACCTGCACTGGTTCGACGCCTCGACCTCGGCGCGCGTCGGCTCCTGAGCTTGCAGGGCAAGATTGCCGCGATGAGCGCATCGCCCTGGCCCTTTCCGCGCTGGATCGCCCACCGCGGCGCCGGCAGGCTCGCACCCGAGAACACGCTTGCCGCCTTTCGCGTCGGCGCGGCGCACGGCTACCGCGCGTTCGAATGCGACGTGAAGCTGTCCTCGGACGGCGTGCCCTTCCTCCTCCACGACGCCACGCTGCAGCGCACGACCTCGGGCCGCGGTCCGGCGTCGGCCCTGACGTGGAGCGAGCTCTCCCGGCTCGATGCCGGCGGCTGGCATTCGCGCGCCTACGCCGGCGAGCCGGTGCCAAGCTTCGCGGCGATCGCGCGCTACTGCCTGCGCAACGGTTTCGCGCTCGACGTCGAGATCAAGCCGTCGCCGGGCGACGAGAAGGAGACCGGCCGCGTCGTCGCGACAACCGCGGCGACGCTCTGGTCCGGCGCCGCGACACCGCCGTTCCTGACGTCATTCCAGCCCGAGGCCCTCGAAGGCGCGCGCGAGGCTCAGCCGGCTCTGCCGCGCGGCCTGCTGCTCGACACCCTTCGCACCGGCTGGCTCGACCAGGCGCTGGCGCTCGGCTGCGTCGCCGTGATCACCAACCACGCGCTCGTCGACGCAGCCATGCTCGGTCGCGTGCGCGCCGCCGGACTGCGTGCGCTGGTCTACACGGTGAACGATCCGGCCGAGGCGAGACGGCTCGTCGGTCTCGGCATCGACGGCATCGTCACCGACGCCGTCGATCGCTTCTCGCCCGGGACCGGCGTCGACGATTGAGGCGACGCGAGCCGCCCCGGCCTCAGGCGGTGCCGCCGCCCATCGGCTCCTCTGCGCCGCGCACGCGCGCATAGACACGCGTGCTGCGCGGCTCGCCCGCGGGGTTGTTCGCGTCGAAGCGCATCAGCGCCTCGAGCGTGAAGCCGGCACGCTCGGCCACCTTCCAGCTGCGCTCGTTGGCGTCGTCCATGCGGATCTCGACCCGGCGCGCGTCGAGGTGGTCGAAGGCCAGGCGGGCCATCGCCTGCACCGCCTCGGTGACGAAGCCGCGTCCCTCGAAGCCGGTCCGCCGCCAGTAGCCGATCTCGAACCGGCGCAGGCTCCAGTCGATGCGATGCAGCCCCGTGCCGCCGACGAGCTCGCCCTCGCTGCCGTCGGCCTGGCGCAGAAACATGAACATGACGAAGTCCTCGCGCAGGATGAAGCGCCCTTGCTGGCGGCGGCAGGTTGCTTCCGACTCGTCGACGCTCGGCATCGCGCCCGCCCACGGAAGCCACGGCGCGAGCTCGACGATCGATGCCGCGATCGCGGCGTTCACGGTCGGCCCGTCGCCGCGCCGCGGCACGCGCAGGACCAAGCGGCCGGTCTCGATCCGCTCGGGCACTTCGATCAGCAGCGGATCCACGGCATGCGCCTCAGGTCGCGCCGACGCGATGGCCGACGTCGGCCTCGGCACCGATCCAGTCGTCGGTGCACTCCGGCGCCGGCAGCTCGCGCACGCGTCGGATCAGGCCGAGCTGCCAGGTGATGGCCGCGAGCAGCAGCGCCCCGCCACCCGCCACGGCGAGCGAAACGCGCAGGCCGGCGTGCTCGCCGAGCCAGCCGCCGAGAAGCGCGCCGGGCCCGGCCGGGATCAGGATCAGCCAGCGCATCGTGCTCGTCATCCGGCCGAGCAGCGGTGCAGGCGTGACGGCCTGACGCAGGGCGAGGAAGTTGATGAAGATCAGCACCGCGCCCGCAGAGAACGTCATCAGCATGAGCGAGAAGGCCGCGACGCCCCAGGGCCCCACGGGCGCGAAGGCGAGCATCAGCCAGCCGGCGCCGCAGATCGCGAAGCCCAGGATCAGGCATGGCCCCGGCCCGAAGCGACGGCTGATGCGGTTGCCGAAGACGCTCGCGATCACCGTGCCGACGCCCATGCCCGTGTAGCTCAAGCCCACGGCCTGCTCGGACAGGCCCAGCGTGCGCGTCGCGAACAGGATCTGCACAACCATCGCGGCCTGGAAGCACGCCTGCCAGCAGCCGACAGCGGTCGCCAGGGCGACGAGGAGGCGATGACGCGCGACGAAGCGCACGCCCGCCTTCAGGTCGGCCCAGAACTGCGCCACCGGCGAGCCGGCGGCGCGCGGCCGCTGCGGTGGCTCGTGGATCTCGATGCCGCGCAGGATGGCTGCCGAAATCGTCACCAGGACCGCGTCGACGAGGAGCGCCAGCGGCGCGCCGAAGACCTTGATCAGCGCACCGGCCAGGCCCGGCCCGGCGACCTCGGCTCCCGAGGTCGCGAGCGCGTTCTTGGCGTGCGCCTCGACCAGACGCTCGCGCGCGACGACCTGCGTCAGCACGATCTGCGCGGCGCTTCCGGCGACCGTGGCGACGACGCCGATGACGAACGCGCAGGCGTAGAGCCAGCCGATCGAGAGCCAACCCGCCCACCACGCGAGCGGCACGCTCGCCACGGCCACGCCGATGGAAAGTTCGCCGGTCACGTAGATCGGCAGCTTCCTGAC